>CAMXSH010000025.1 GCA_947246475.1 uncultured Roseburia sp. | reverse complement strand
CTGGAAGCGGATATTCACTCCCCCCAGTCCGGGCATATTCTCTTTAGAAGCCGATCCCACCGTATAATCAAAATAGACCACCTTACCCTTGACCAGACAATCCGTAGACATCTCATATTCCCTCAGATCACACAGCTTCATTTCCTCCTCTTCGTCCAGTTCTCCGGTATCCTCCAGCACGTGATATCGCATCTTTCTACCGATCTCATCGTATAAGGCACCTTCCTCGATGGTACAAATGGTGTTGGATCCCTGAGGTCTGGTATTTTCCACCTGACACTCCAGATCTTCCGGCAGTAAAAGGAATATACTGTCTCCTTTGGGCAGCAGATCCAGGATGGTTTTGCCCCCCACTTTCACCTTGAGCGTAGAATTCTTATCCATTCCCATTTTCCGATCCTGCTTGATCTTGAACAGTCCGCACTTTTTTAACCGATCCTTTAACTGTTCCTGATCCACATATGTTAGATATTTCTCCATATCTTTGGATGTCCTGCCTGTGATCTTCACTTCCTTTTCATAGCTATTGGCAAAATCTTTTAAGGCATACCCCTCCTCGAGATATTCTATCTTTGGAATTTTTACTTTTTTGCCCTCTTTGTCTTTCACCGTGACAAACATCTCTTTCAGCTTTTCAAATTTCTTTTTGGGACAAAAAGCCTCTACCGCCGTGCTGTAATTCTCATAACCCGCCAGCCCTTTTTCCGGATCTACCTCTATCTTTTTTATCGCCGCTTTGGTAGCCGCCTTAGCAGACTGGTACCGGAGTTTTCTGCTTTTCGTATTGTCGGCGTACCACTCTCCCTTTTTATTTTCGCCATGGGAGTATCTCTTCCACCTCACCTTCCCGGCAATCGCCTTATCTTTACTCTGCGACTTCTTCTGAGTGACAACCTTTTCCAGACCAAAACTGCTGTGGGAGAAGGTATCACCCATCGTGTGCAGCGCCATGCCATAGATCAGCAGGCTCCGGCAGTCCTTAGGAACCGATCTGCCTTTTTTCCCACAATACCCATCAATATCCTCCCATCTCTGGCTTCCCACCTTATCCCTGTCCCGGAAAGCTTTTTTAATACCCTTCAAGGTACTTTCCACTGCTGGATATGAACTTTCTGTGCGGATATCTTTGATCTCCCCCTGGCGCCGCATACCGTCCGCCAGCTCCAGCAGCGTACGGAAACTGGTCATATAGTTGGATCTCGGCGTCTTTCCGCCGGAGCCGTCGGTCTTCTCTACCCCGCCATAAAAACCGTGGAACCAGGGATGGTCCCGCATGCCGTAACAATCTGGGTTAAGTCTTTCATTATCCACAAAAGACAACCCGCTTTGTAATACCTTCACGTACTTTTTCCCATTCGTCCATTTTTCCTTATACTTAACGCTGACAAACTCCTTGTGAAGATCCGATTCCCAGCTCCCATGGAGCTTTTCCATCTCTTCCTCGGTCTCCACCTCGGTCTCGTTATCGATAGTTTCCGCCACCTCTTCCCTGACCTTCTCTGGATTCCTGTTCCTGGAGATCCGGTCTAACAGACCGGGTTCATTCCGAACCTGTTTCTCAAATTCCTCATAGGACTCCAGCGCGTAGCGGCAGTCGATGAGACCATAACCGCCTTCTTCCTCCAGGCGCTGATTGGCAGACACGTCGATCAGACCGCGGATAAACGCCGCATCCTTTGTGGTGTCCTGCTGCCAGAGGATACTCGCCAGCCCCGCCACATGGGGAACTGCCATGCTGCTGCCGGAGAAGACCTGCATGCTGTCAAATACACCGCGGGACACGATGAAATCTCCGGGGGCGGATACTTCTGACCTGACGCCGGCGGATTCTCCCATGCTGTTCACCATGCCCACAGCCATAACCTCCGGGTATGCCGCCGGATAGTCCACCTTCTCGTCCTCTCCCACTGCAGCGATGATCAGTATTCCGCTCTCTGCTGCTTTTTTGACCGCCCTGTGCAGCTTCTCGGAATCCTTGTCCATGCCCAGGCTCAGGCTGAGTATATCCGTCTCATTTTCGATCGCCCACTCGATGCCTTCCACTACCCGGTCCACAGTGGTTTCATTTTTCTCATCCAATACTTTACCCGAAAACAATTCGATATTGGGGTTCACACCCTCGGACCATTCATACCCGCTGTCCAGCAGGTCTCCCATGGATACCTTCCCTGCCTTCCCCGCATAAATGGTCTCTTCGTCATCATCGTCTTCCTCGTCGTCGGGCTCACTGTAATATGTATAGGTTCCAAAATCATCCTCCTCATCCCCGCTGCCGCTGTCTTCGTCAAAGGCCGCATTGGGATCGGAGGCCAGTATTTCGGCGATAGCTGTTCCGTGACCGCTGCCATCTTCAAAGAGACAGCTCATCTCATCCTGCCCCTCGACAAAATTCCTCCGCTGTACAACCTCAACCTCATCACTGTAGTTAATACCGGAGTCTAACATGGTAACCCGGATCTTTCTGCCGGCTTTTCCTTTTGCCGCCTGCACCACCGGATCCTTGGCGTGGATCATATCCATATTCCAGTCCCGGTTCTCCACCTGGATAAACTGGATATCATCTTCAGAAATTTCTTCTTCCGGCTTCTCCGTCACGGACGGCGTCACTGCGGGCTTCGGTGTGGCTGTCGCTGTGGGCGCTTCCGTGGCAGGAACCGCGGTGGCATTAGCTGTCGTTGTCGGCTCCGGCGTGTCTTCTGGTTTTACATCCCCTCCTTCTGTTCCCTGTCCGCCGGCAAATATTCTGACATCGTGGATGCCGCTGAAGGATTCTGTGTCATAGGTAGCCTCAAAGCCGAATACAGCCCGTTCCCCCGCTTCGAGAACTCCATTGTACCCACTGTTTTTCACATGAAACGTACTGCCGCATTCCTCTGTCACCTCTGCGTTCCATATATTTACTATTCTGCCCTCCATCTCAAAGGAGAGTGACCAGTCCCGGATGGTCTTTCCACTCTGATTTGTTATGGTGCCCTCTATGATCTTGTGGCCGGCCCAGCTCCCGGTCTCTTTAAAGGTTATGTCTGCCCGGCTGGTACTTAGGATCTTTCCGGGAACCAGCTTAAGAGAGATAAGATCACCAAAACTTCCCCCTGTCACTTTGAATCCGAAGACCGCTTTTTCCCCGGAGGGAATCACCATGTTGTGCTGTTCTGATTCAAAGACCACTTCCTGCTTTCCAATCTTTTTATGTGTGGCATTCCACGAGTTCTCGATATCTCCCTCTCGCAGCACCGCCGCTACAGACCAGTTCCTAAGTTCATCCTCTCCCGTGTTCCGTACTGTGACCTCCGCCACATAACCGCCTTCCCAGGCGGAAGACTGAGACACCTCAAGTCGGTAACCAGACTCTTCGCCTTCCCATGTCTTCCTATTGGTAGTCTGGCTGTCTGCCCTGCTCGACGGCGCCGACATGACAGAACTCATAACCAGACACAGGATCAATAACAATGACATAACTCTTGACCTGGATTCATTTCCCCATCCCTTCGTCTTCCTTTTCCCCAATGTGTACATTTTTTTCATATTTCCCTCCTTATATTTACAATTTTTGAATGTATCATCTGCAACATATCACAAAACAACTCTTATTTCAACCCCTGGTGCGCGAATGCTGTGATTTCGTGTCTGAAATTTCGATCTGTTTCTTCATTTTTTCCATAATAATTGTCGCAAACCGCGAAAAAACGTTATATTTATATATTTACATAAAATTACATTTTTCCTTGTCAAGTGATTTCAGACACGAAATCACACAATTCGCGCATCGGCATCCCGGCGAATTGAAAGAGATCGCAGGAGAATTCTTTCCTTCGGTTGACTTTTCACCGGAAAACCGATAAAATTGTCTTTGAAAATGTATCTTATAGGAAAGGATTAACATATATGAAGAAAATAATTTTGACAGGTGACCGTCCCACCGGAAGACTTCATGTGGGGCACTATGTTGGATCTCTGAGACGGCGGGTAGAGCTCCAGAACTCTGGAGAATTCGATGACATATACATCATGATCGCAGACGCCCAGGCGCTGACGGATAATTTTGACAACCCGGATAAGGTCCGCAGCAATATCTCAGAAGTGGCTCTGGACTATATGTCCTGTGGGCTCGATCCGGAAAAATCTACCCTTTTAGTTCAGTCATACATCTCGGAGCTGACAGAGCTCACCTTTTACTATATGAATCTCGTGACGGTTTCCCGGCTGAAGCGAAACCCCACGGTAAAGACAGAAATCAGCATGCGCGGTTTCCACACCAGTATCCCGGTGGGCTTTTTTACCTATCCCATCAGCCAGGCGGCGGATATCACTGCTTTCAAGGCAACCACCGTTCCCGTGGGAGACGATCAGCTGCCTATGCTGGAGCAGGCGAGGGAGATCGTCCGCAGCTTTAATTCCACCTATGATGAGGTTTTGGTGGAGCCCAAAGCCCTTCTTCCCGACAACGAAGCGTGTATGCGCCTTCCGGGCACAGACGGCAAGGCCAAAATGAGCAAGTCCCTGGGCAACTGCATCTATCTCTCAGACACCCCGGAGGATATTCGCAAAAAGGTAATGAGCATGTACACCGATCCAGACCATATCCGCTTGGAAGATCCCGGAAAATTGGAGGGTAACTGTGTATTTACATATCTGGACGCCTTCTGCCGGGAGGAACATTTTGAACATCATTTACCGGAGTACGCTTCTCTGGAGGAACTGAAATCCCACTACACGAGAGGCGGTTTGGGAGATGTCAAAGTAAAGAAATTCCTCTATGCCGTTCTGATGGAGGAACTGGAACCGATCCAGGCGAGACGCCACGAGCTGGAAAAAGACATCCCTGCCGTGATGGAGATTCTTCACAAAGGAAGCCAGAAAGCCAGAGAGGTAGCCGCCCAGACTCTTTCCGAAGTAAAACACGCGATGAAAATAGATTATTTTGAATAAATTTCCCCAAAAAATTCCCGGACTGACAGATTTTATTATTTCTCTGTCAGACCGGGAATTTATACGTTACACTGTCTTCATTTTTATAGATGTTTTTCAATAGCGGCCAGAAGCTCTCCTTTGGGCATCGCCCCCATTACCTTCTCCACCACTTCTCCTCCCTTAAAGAGAAAAAATGCTGGAATCCCTGTGATCCCATAATTCTGGGCAATCTCCATGTTTTCATCACAGTTTAATTTGCCCACTACCAGTCGGTCTTTCTGCTCCTCTGCGATCTCGTCCACTCTGGGAGACATCATCTTACAGGGTCCACACCACACTGCCCAGAAATCCACCAGCACAGGCTTATCTGATTTTAAAACCTTTTCTTCAAAATTTGATGCATTTAATTCTATCGCTGCCATACGATCACCTCATTTTTTAATCTTTTTCTTTATAATATAACATACAATGACAATAGCCCTCAAACTCCGGATCTGCGATCTGCTCCCGAAATTCCCGGCACATACATTTTGTGTCCTCACTTTTCTGCAGGACACAGGGACAATAACCGTCCCTCGCCTTGAGCCCTTCCTGAACCTGCTGAACCACTGCCTCGTCCTCATTTAACCGAATCGCCATAATTTTCCTCTTTTCTGCGCTGTTTAAAAATATTCGTGCCACAGCGCCAGCACCATCCAGACCAACGGTTAAATCTCTATTTCACCCTGAAAAACTTCAGTTGCGGGTCCCTTCATAAGAACCTCGCCATTTTCCAGGTATGTATCATAGAGCTCGCCGCCACGTACCCTCACTTCGACCTCCTCCCCCTGTGGACAGTATCCATTCAGCACTGCAGCTACCGTAGCCGCACAGGTTCCCGTGCCACAGGAGACCGTTTCCCCGGATCCTCTCTCCCAAACCCGCATATTCAGTGTATGGTTGTCTATGACTTCCACAAATTCTGTGTTGATGCGGTCCGGAAACAAAGGATGGTTTTCAAACAGGGGACCGATCTTTTCCAGATCCAACCCATCTATTCCCTCTGTGAATACCACGCAATGGGGATTTCCCATGGATACGCAGGTTACGGTGTAGGTTCTGCCCCCTGCCTCAATCTGGCGGGCAATAAAGTCCTCTCCCTCCGCCTGAACCGGGATCTCCGATGGCTTCAATACCGCCTCTCCCATATTTACCTTGACATACACAGCCTTTCCATCCTCCACTGTCAGCTCCAGCTGTTTGATGCCGCTTTTTGTCTCCACAGACATATGATCCTTTGGCACAATGCCACGATCATAGACATACTTTGCCACGCACCGGATCCCATTGCCGCACATCGCCCCCTCGGAGCCATCGGCATTATACATGATCATCCGGCAGTCCGCCGTCTCCGACGGTGCAATGCAGATCAGACCGTCAGAACCGATGCCAAAACGCCGGTCACTGACTACCTTTGCGACTTCTGCCTGATTCTCCAGTTTTTGCCGGAAAAGATCCACATATATATAGTCATTCCCGGTACCGTGCATTTTTGTAAATGAAAATTTCATGACGCACCCTCCTTCCTCTGTTGGGGCCAAAAGATATCTTGACCCCGGCTAATGCCACGCATTGGTATATTGTTTCACAACTCCTGCAATCCTTATGACAAGTAGTCCACCCGTATATCCACATTGCAGTTTGACATATGGGAGGCGTTGATCTCCAGGGCATATTCCAACAGGATCTGAAATCCGTTGTCCCGCTCTTTCCTCTCCAGACGGTCCGTATGGATCGCCACCTCCAGTTCCCCGAAAGGAGTGGAATAATAGGAAATGGTATCCCGGTCTTCGATAAAGACCATATGGGTCTGGGCAGCTCCTTTTTTGATGATCTCGATCTGGTCCGGCTTTACTTTCAGCATACTCTTCACCAGCTGACAGTCTACGCCTGCCGCATTATCTGCCGCTTCTTCGTAAGAGACGCAGATGTGGTCATCTCTCTGCATCATCTCACCCACGGAGACAACCTCCACCGTCTCTTCATTGTCATTATTCTGAATCCCGCTAATGGAAACTTTTACATTCTTTTTCATTAGTCTTCCCCTTATCTGTTATTTTATGCTGTACGCCACAGCTGACTATTCCCTCTCGAAAGCAGTCTCGACCAGACGGTCAATCAGTTCCGATATAGATAGTCCCATGTCGTTGCAGAGCATAGGGTACATGCTGATATTTGTAAATCCTGGTAAAGTATTAATCTCATTAAACACTACTTCATTGGTTTCATTTTCTATAAAGAAATCCACCCGGGCCAGCCCAAAACCACTGACCGCCTTAAATATCCCCACTGCATTTTCCCTGACTTTTTCCTTTGCCTCTGCTGGGATCTCCGGGGGATCGATCACTGTCTTCGACTCGGCATTGTGATACTTAGCCTCATAATCATAAAATTCTGCCGCCGCCTGCACCTCTCCTACTTTGGAAGCCCGTAGGTCATTGCCGCCCAGCACCGCGCATTCCACCTCATGCCCGCATATCATTTCTTCAATCAGGACACGGGTGTCATGCTCCTTCGCCAGCTGCACAGCACGCTTTAACTCTTCCCTGTCACATGCTTTGCTGACACCACAGGAAGATCCTGCATTCGATGGTTTTACAAATACCGGATAGCCCAATTTTTCTTCCACCTGTTCTACTGTATGCTCCAGCTCACTTAGGTCCCTGGCGATATCCGTCACATACCCCGCCTGTCGGATGCCCAGCCGATCCACAAATATTTTCGTGGAGATCTTATCCATGCTCACCGCAGAACTCAATACTCCACAGCCCACGTATGGTATGCCTGACATCTCGAACAAGCCCTGGATCGTTCCGTCCTCACCAAACCTGCCATGAAGCACTGGAAAGATCACATCTATGTTCTTAAACGTATAAGTATCTTTTCCCAGAACCAGCACACCGGGCCTGCCCCTGTCAGGAGACAAAAGGGCCGTCTGGGTACCATTTTTCCAGGTACCGTCTTCGATACTGGCTGCTGAATCCACAAGTACCCATCTTCCTTCCTTCGTTATGCCGATCAATGTCAGTTCGTATTTATCTTCGTCAAATCCACTCACTACATTCAATACGGAGGAACAGGACACCTCGTGCTCCGAAGAAACTCCTCCAAATATTACTGCTGCCTGTTTTTTCAATGTTCTACACCATGCCTTTCTACTGCAATCTTATCCCATATATTATGATGTTGGGGTCAAAAGGCATTTTGACCTTTTGACCCTGGTATCTTTATATTTTACTATGATATTCCTTATATCACAAGTTTTTTCCTTATATTTAAGAATATTTTGAAAAGGGGCGCGCTTCTCAGCGACCCCATATATTCTTCCGGCACTTTATCAGCGCATATACTGCCGGAATCAGGATGAAAATGTTGATAAAATCCGTGATCTCCCACACGATCCCCATCGGCATCACCGCACCGGCAAAGATCATAATCACATAGATATACTGGTAGCTTCTCACCAGAGATTTTCCTCCCATATAATCTGCCGCTACCTGACCAAAATAGGACCATCCGATCAGTGTCGCCACCGCAAAACAGACCGTAGCTACCGCGATCAGTTCCTCCCCCAGCAGGGGCAGGGTGGCAAAGGCTCCCTTGACGAGAAGCCCCGCGGGCAGATCCACCAGCGCCTGTTCGTTTCTAAGTACAAACATGACCACTACAATCCCGGTAATGGCGCACATTACCACCGTGTCCCAGAATGTCGCTGTCATGGAGATCAATCCCTGCCGTTCTGGTGAAGTGTGCTCCGATCCCGATGCCGCGGCGATACCAGAAGTTCCCAGCCCCGCCTCATTGGTAAATAATCCTCTCGCCACCCCATATCTCAATGCCCTTCCCACTGAAAAGCCCACCGCTCCCCCAAGAAATGCACTTTTGCTAAAAGCAGATTCTATAATTACAAGAACAGCTTCCGGAAGTACAGAAGCATTCAGAAAGATAAATGCGATACAGCCCCCCAGAAATAAAAATGCCATCGCTGGCACCAGCGCCATACAAACTTGTTCGATCCATTTGACCCCTTGAAGGATAACCAGGCCAACCGGAAGCGCTACCACGATCCCCGCCGCCCATTTGGGAATCCCCCACACATCCATACACGTCTCCGAGATCGCGTTGGACTGGGTGGTACAGCCTGCGCAGAAAGCAGACAGACAGATAAGGAAACTGTAAAAAAAGGCGAGTCTTTTCTTTCCCAGGCCACGCTCCAGAACGTACATCACTCCGCCCACATTATGCCCCTCCGCATCCTTGCTCCGATAGCAGCAGGAGAGAAGAGTCTCCCCATAGGTGGTCGCCATCCCCAGCAGCCCGGTGACCCAGCACCAGAACACCCCGCCCGGTCCTCCGAGATAAACGGCTGTGGACACACCGATGATATTTCCGGTCCCCAGCGTCGCAGCCAGTGTCGTCGTCAATGTGCCAAAGGCGCTCATCCCCTCCGAAGCCTCCCCTTTGACAGAGTATTTTACTGCCTTTTTTATTTTTCGCTGGACAAATCCTGTCCTTATAGTAAAATAAATATGTATCCCGAGTAGAAGAATCAGCAGAGGTCCACTCCACATCACATTGTTAATTCCCGATACTATTTTCATTTTTTCACGGAACTCCGCTTTTTTAAATAGTCTATGAGAAAGGAAACCCGATTATGAGACGTTTGAGATCATTATTAGCCCTGTTCCTGTGTATGTGTCTCAGTGCAAATATACTATCTACAGGTGCAGATGCCATTTCAGTCTGGGAGGTTCAGAATTCTGCCACTCCGGCTCCATCGGCAGCCAGCGGGAAAAATGCCATTACTGTGCCTTACACCATCGCCGGACAGGAGGTAAGCTACCGTGGCGAAAAGATCACGGTAGTCTATGAGTCCAAACAGATCAACCTACAGAAAACTCCGGCGGTCAAAATAAATGGAACCGTTATGGTTCCTTTGAAAGAAACTTTTGCCAGTCAGGGAATTAAGGTGAGTTATAAATATAATAAGAAATTAAAGAAAATAACCATTTCTAAAAATGACAAATTTATCATCATGCATCTGAACCAGCCTTCCATCACAGTGAACCAGAACACCAGCGCTCTTCCCCAGGCGCCTGTGTCCGTCACCTATGGTAAATCAGAGATTAAGACTATCCTTGTCCCTTTCCGGGAAGTAGTACAGGCACTGGGCATCAACTATCTCTGGGATGAAGCCCTGGGTGTGGCACAGCTCTCCAAACCGGTTCTGAATTTCGTGGGAAAGAAGATCTTTACCCGGTACAACTGGACGCTGAACAATTATGCCGCGATCCAGAAAAACCGTACCGGCCGCGCCTCTCTGGCAGAGTATAAACGGCTGGTGAATTATAAAAAAGATACTTCCTATGGATTCCAGTTTCTCCGGCTGGATAAATTCCGCCCTGTAAATGAAGAAAAATTTATATCTACTTATAATTATTATATCAAGAATGCATGTGAAAACAAAGGACACGGTCCCTCCTACAGCGTGTTATATGGAAAAGGCAGGGTAATGCTCGCCGCCGCGAAAAAAGAGGGCATTGATCCGATGTACTTTGTGTCCCAGACATTCCTGGAGTCCGCCTATGGCACAAGCTCCCTCGCCAGGGGCAACCGGATCACCCGCGTTGCACTGCCCTCCTATGCCCGTTCCGGAGGCAAATTTATCACAAAAAAGATCCCCAGATCCGCCACGGTATACAATCTGTACGGAATCAAGGCCTATGACAGTGATCCAAAGACCGGTGCCACCTCCCATGCCTACTATAAAGGATGGACCACTGTGGACAAGGCAATCTATGGCGCCGCTAAATTCATCCGGGAAAACTACTTTGAGGCAAAGCCAAGCCAGAACACAATTTTTAAATTCCGGTTTAACCCGTCGAATCTGAACCACCAGTATGCCACAGATCCATGGTACTCGGAAAAAATCGCCCAGCGGATCCTGTTATTCAGCAGATGTTATTCCACAAAGGCGCTGTATACATACGACTATCCAAAGTTCCGGTGAGGTGACTCCTCACCCTTCCCTGAAAAACTCTACCACAGCTTTCGCCGACCGCTCGTTCATCCCCGGCACTTCCTTTAACTCCTCCACCGTGGCTTTCTTGATATCCTCCAGGGATTCATAGTACTTCATCAGCGCCTTCCGCCTCGCTGCACCAATAGTGGGAATGTCATCCAGTATCGAATGTACCTGTGCTTTTCCCCGGATCTGCCGATGGTACTCAATAGCAAACCGGTGGGTTTCATCCTGAATTCTGGTGATGAGCCGGAAGCCCTGGCCATGAATATCGATGGGTATCTCTTCGTTTCTGAAAAATAACCCTCTCGTCCGGTGATGGTCGTCTTTTACCATTCCACATACAGGAATGTCGATCTTTAGTTCCTGGAGAACTCTCTCCGCCACATTGACCTGTCCCTTTCCCCCATCCATAAATATCACGTCCGGAAACAGCCGAAAAGAATCCATCTCCGCCAGTTCCTGTCTCTGACCATGGGTAAAACGTCTCGTCAGCAGCTCTTCCATAGAGCGGTAATCATCGGGACCCGTCACCGTCCGGATACGAAACTTCCGGTAATCATTTTTTTTGGCGCGCCCTTTCTCAAATACCACCATGGACCCCACCGTCTCAAACCCATTGATATTAGAAATGTCGTAAGATTCTACCCGGTTCAGCCCCTGAAGCCCCAGAAGTCTCTCAATCTCTTCCATGGCTCCCAGTGTCTTTTCTCTCTCCTGTTTAAGTTTCTCAGCATCCTGGGCAAGAACCATATGGGCGTTGCGCTTTGCCAGATCCAGCAGCCGCACCTTTTCTCCCCGCTTCGGATGTCTGAAGAAGACTTTATGCCCCCTCTTTTTCGCCAGCCATTCCAGAATCGCCCCGCTGTCCTCCGGCTCGCACTCCGTCCAGAGTTCCCGTGGCACATAGGGGGTCCCCGCATACATCTGCTTGATGAAGGCGCTTAAAATGTGTCCCTCCGCCTCTTCCAGTACTCCCGTCAGGTAATAGTGCTCCCTGCCGATCAGCTTCCCGCCACGGATGAAGAATACCTGTACCACTGCCTCGTCCTCATTTCTGGCGATGGCGATGATGTCCCTGTCCTCCTGGTCATCGCTGGTGATCTTCTGGCGCTCTGTCACCAGCCTGACACTGTCGATGAGATCCCGGTAGGCCGCTGCCTCCTCAAACTGCATATTCTGTGCCAGCTGTTCCATTTTCTGCTGCAGATCCTTCATAACTTCTTTCGTGTTTCCATTCAGGAACGAAAGGGCCTTCTGAAAGTTCTCCCTGTATTCTTCTCTACCCACACTGCCCTGCTGGCAGGGCGCCGGACACTGCCCCATCTGATGGTACAGGCATGGTCTCTCTTTCCCCACATCCCGCGGAAGAACCTTGCGGCAGTTTCTCAGATGAAACAGTTTATTCAGAAGCTCGATGGTATCCCGGATCGCCGCCCCGCTGGTGAAAGGGCCAAAATATTTGGCTCCATCCCGTTTCATCTGCCTGGCGAGGACAAACCGCGGAAAATCTTCCTGAATTGTAGCTTTCAAAAAAGGATAGCTCTTGCCATCCTTCAGCATCGTGTTATATTTGGGGTTGTGTTCTTTGATCAGGTTGCACTCCAGCACCAGGGCTTCTAACTCACTGTCTGTCACGATATATTCAAACCAGGCGATCTGTTCGATCATTCTGGCGATCTTTGGAGATACGTTGCGGCTCTTTTGAAAATACTGCCTTACCCGGTTTTTCAGCACAACAGCCTTTCCCACATAAATAATATGATCCTCTTTGTCATGCATCAGATATACTCCCGGCTTATCCGGAAGTTTTTTCAACTCCGCTTCTAAGTCAAACACCCTGCCGCCTCCTCTAAAAGTATTTCTCGATCACATCCACCAGTCCATCCTCATCGCAGTGGGGCGCGATATAATCCGCCTTTGCCCTCACTTCCCCACTGGCATTTGCCATCGCCACGCCGACGCCGGCATATTCGATCATGGATATGTCATTGAATCCATCCCCGCAGCAGATCATCTGCTTTCTCGAATAACCCAGCTGGTCCAGCAGTCTTGACAATCCATATGCCTTATCGATGCCCAGAGGCATCATTTCCACATAAAAATCCTCAGACCGGTACACACTCAGCCGTCCCTTAAAAGCCGCTGCAGCTCTCGGTTCGACGCCAGCCATATAATCCGGGTCTCCCGTCAGCAGGCATTTATTTACTGGATAGACAACCTCTTTACCGAAATCCTCTACCACATGGATATCGATGCCACAGCCCTTCGCATCAATCTGTATATACTGGTCGGCATCATTTTCTGCGATAATATCATTTCCATGATAGGTCATGATCCCAGTCTTTTCCTTTTTGGAAAATTCATAGATCTCCTGCACGATCCCCTCGGGGAGATTGATATTGTAAATGATCTCTCCGGTCTGGCAGTTGCTGATACATCCCCCATTATAGGAAACAATATAACCTCCAAATTCATCCAGCCGGATCATCCGGGCAGTGGGAAGGATCCCTGCCGTACATCTGCCGGAGGCGATGGCCACCTTGACCCCGGACTGCTGCAGGTCCACGATGGCATCGATGGTCTTCTTTGAGATCCTCTTATCCGTCCGCATCAACGTTCCGTCTACATCCAGTACCAATACTTCATATGCCATCCGTATTCTCCTCAATCTCCGGTTTATCCTTGTTATCGTCATTATCATCCTTTTTCAGAACGATTCCTGTCTCTTCTTCATAGATCCTGACAAACTCTTTTCCAGTGATGGTCTCCCGCTCCACCAGATGTGCCGCCAGCTTATGAAGAACTTCTTTATTTTCATCGATCATCTTGTAGGCCTTTTGATAACATTCTTTTAGGAATGCCATTACCTCCTGATCTACTTCACTCTCTGTCCGGTCGCCGCAGTTCATGACAGTCCGTCCGTCCAGATAGCGGTTCTGAATGGACTCCAGCCCGATCATGCCGAATTTATCACTCATTCCGTACTGGGTGATCATGGCTCTGGCAATGGATGTAGCCTGTTCGATATCATTGGAAGCACCAGTAGTCACGTCGCCAAATATGATCTCTTCGGCAGCCCGTCCGCCATAGAGGGTCACGATCTTAGAAACCAGCTCTTCTTTTTTCCTAAGATATTTCTCTTCCTCCGGCACCTGCATTACATAGCCCAGTGCTCCCATTGTACGGGGTACGATGGTGATCTTCTGCACCGGCTCTGCATTTTTTAACAAAGTAGTGATCAAGGCATGACCCACCTCATGATATGCCACAATCTTCTTCTCTTCTTCGCCCAGGATCCGGTCCTTTTTCTCTTTTCCGGCAAAGACAACCTCCACCGCCTCAAAGAGATCCTTCTGGCTGACTACCTTTCTGCCATCCTTGACCGCCATGATCGCCGCCTCGTTGACCATATTGGCAAGATCTGCCCCCACTGCGCCGGAAGTGGCAAGAGCGATCTCCTCCAGATCCACGGTATCATCCATCAGCACATCATGGGAATGCACTTTGAGCACATCGATCCTTCCTTTGAGGTCCGGCTTCTCCACGATGATCCTCCGGTCAAAACGCCCGGGACGCAGTAACGCCTTGTCCAGCACCTCCGGTCGGTTGGTCGCCCCCAGAATGACGATACCTTTGGAGGAATCAAAACCGTCCATCTCCGAGAGCAGCTGGTTCAGCGTCTGCTCCCGCTCGTCATTGCCGCCGCCATACTGGGTATCCCTGCTCTTGCCGATGGCGTCGATCTCATCGATAAATATGATACAGGGCGCCATGGACTGCGCCTGTTTAAACAGATCACGGACACGGGAAGCCCCCACACCCACAAACATTTCTACAAAATCTGAACCAGACAGGGAAAAGAAAGGCACGCTGGCCTCCCCGGCAAGCGCTTTTGCCAGCAGGGTCTTACCAGTACCCGGAGGCCCTACCAGAAGCGCTCCCTTCGGGAGTCTCGCCCCGATCTTCCGGTATTTATCTGGGTTCTTCAGGAAGTCCACCAGCTCCGTCAGAGACTCCTTCGCCTCTTCTTCTCCCGCTACATCCTTAAAAGTAACCCCAGTCTCTTTTTCCACATACATTTTCGCCGTGGACTTTCCCACTCCCATCAGGCCGCCGCCCCCGCCGCTTCTTGCCATAAAGCGCATGAGAAGCCAGAGGACCACCCACATCCCTACAAAGGGAAGGATATACGCCAGGAAAAACTCCAGCACACCAGAGCTGGTATCCTCAATCTTCGCTGAAAACTCTACGTTATATTTGTTGAGCATGTCCTGGACCAGCGCCGTATCATTAACATAACCAGTATAATAAGTGACTTTAAACATCGCCACCCGCTCTTCCGTCTTGGGCTCAATATGGATCACATTGGAGCCAAAGGTTACTTTTTCTACCTTTCCCTCCTTGAGCATCTCGATAAATTTGGTATAGGAAATTTCCTTTCTTGTATTTCGTTGAATTTCAGAATTTAAAAACAAGATCAGTCCGAAGGCAAAAAATGCCGCTGCAATGCAAATGATTATATTTGTTTTATTCTTTTTCTTATTGCCAGGCTGCTTGCGATTACTGTTATTTTCCATTTAACCCTTTCCTTTCCTGGTGTGCTGTACTATTATTTACGCACTCACTTTAGTATAATGGATTTCCCCCCATAAATCAATGCTATAGATGTGAAGAATTCGTGAAAAAAATTTTTGCCTATTGAAACAACATAGCAAAAATAGTATAATATATAAGTATTTTTACCCAACCGATCATGATTTATATACACATAGAGGCCGCTTTCCACAGACAGGGCGGCAAGAAGGAGGAAAAATGGCTGTAAAATATGTATTTGTAACAGGAGGAGTTGTTTCTGGTCTTGGAAAAGGGATCACTGCGGCATCCTTGGGACGTCTGCTGAAAATGCGGGGCTACCGTGTGACGATGCAGAAATTTGATCCCTATATCAACATCGATCCCGGCACCATGAACCCGATCCAGCACGGTGAAGTATTCGTGACTGACGACGGAGCGGAGACAGATCTCGACCTGGGGCACTACGAGCGTTTTATCGATGAGAGCCTGACCAAACAGAGCAACGTGACCACTGGTAAGGTTTACTGGTCTGTGCTGTCAAAGGAACGACGGGGCGATTACGGCGGCGGTACGGTGCAGGTCATCCCACATATTACAAATGAATTAAAGAGTCGTTTTTACCGGAATGACGGATGTGATGAGACACAGATCGCGATCATCGAAGTCGGGGGCACCGTGGGAGATATCGAGAGCCAGCCCTTTTTAGAAGCCATCCGCCAGTTCCAGCTGGATGTGGGACATGATAATGCGATCCTGATCCACGTCACACTGATCCCTTATTTGAAAGCCTCCGATGAACTGAAGACTAAACCTACCCAGAGCAGTGTAAAAGAATTACAGGGTATGGGAATCCAGCCAAACATTATCGTATGCCGCACGGAGATTCCGCTGGAAAAATCCATCAAGGACAAGATATCTTTATTCTGTAATGTACCCAGCGACCAGGTCATTCAGAATCTGGACGTTGACACGTTATATGAAGTTCCCCTCGCCATGGAGGAAGAGCATCTGGCAGATATCGCCTGCAAGTGCCTCAAACTGGAATGCCCGAAACCAGATCTTGCCGAGTGGGAAAATATGGTTTATTCCATCAAAAATCTTTCTAAAGAAGTTACTATAGCGCTGGTGGGAAAATATACCGCCCTCCACGACGCATATATCAGCGTGGTGGAATCACTGAAACACGGTGGATTTGCCCACAATGCCCAGGTGAATATCAAGTGGATCAATTCCGAAGAGGTAACACAGGAAAATGTAGAAGAACTGTTGAACGACGTCAGCGGCGTCCTTGTTCCCGGCGGATTTGGGGATCGTGGCATCGACGGAAAAATCTTTGCCATTCAGTATGCCCGTGAACATAACATACCATTCCTTGGACTTTGTCTCGGTATGCAGCTGGCTATCGTGGAGTTTGCAAGAAATGTCATTGGCTGGGGCGACGCCCACAGTGCAGAACTGGCGCCTTCCACCACCCACCCGGTGATCCATCTTATGCCGGAGCAGGATGGAATCGAAGACATCGGCGGCACGCTGCGTCTCGGCTCTTATCCCTGTACTCTGGACAAATCCAGCAAGGCATACCAGCTGTACGGCACCGACACCATTCAGGAACGGCATCGTCACCGCTATGAAGTGAATAATTATTACAGGGACGATCTGGTCCGGAACGGCATGAAATTCTCCGGACTCTCACCAGACGGACGTATCGTGGAAATGATGGAACTGCCAGAACACCCCTGGTTTATCGCTACCCAGGCGCATCCAGAATTCAAGAGCCGTCCGAATCGCCCACATCCGCTGTTCAAAGGTTTCGTAGGAGCGGCACTGGCGTTGAATGAGGAAAACTGATAAAAATATACACCGAATGACTTTAAGAAATGACCGCTTTTGACTGTGCTGAAACACCAAAAGCGGTCATAACTGATGCAGAAAATTAAATCCTCTGCAGTAATTCATCTCTTACTTCATTTATGATCATGCGTTCCTCCTGGGAAAGCATATCTGCCCGCCTGTTCTTACAATAGCTGACTTCCCGTTTTTCCAATACCAATGCCACATATTCTTCTGCCTACTTAATCTTATACCCCTGCGCGGACAACACCAAAACAAGATTGTCTTTCACAGACAGATCATCTATATATAATTTTTGAAGCGGACAATTCCCAAGATATTCTGCAGCTTTTTGTGGAAATTTTCTGTTCACAAGCTTTAGACACAATACTCCCAGAACACACACCATACACTGAATTCCCAAAACGATCGAAGGAATAAATAATTCCATCTCCCAAAAGCCATCTAATTCATTGGGCAGAAACCATGCTGCAAAAGATACAAGAAATACCAGTGGAATCAGCAAAAAAGTATTTGTAAAAACTTTACTGCAGTAAAGATTGATTCTTTTCTTTTGCTGATCTCCTGTCAGATGTCCATTGATATATGTAAGATAAGCAAAATCTTTTTCATTTGCCCGCAGTACACAGGTCAGCCACACTACCATATAAATCACACAAAACAATGAAAAAAATGCACATGTAACGATGCTTTTATATCTGTCATTTCCGTAAACCGGGTTATTCTGTGTAAGAATGTCACTGACTTTATAGATCGTCCCATAATTATTACATTTTTCCTTCGCTTTTATCATTTCAGCCTCATCTGCCTGAAAGAAAATTCCAGAAGAGCGTTGGTACCAGCTTGGATCCTCTAGTTCAAACCTGGGATTCAAAAAAAGCTGGCTGACCATCGTTGGATCCAGTCTTCCACCTGATGCTTCTGAAAACATTGACTCAGAAATACGTTGGCTAAACGCCGGACTATCGGGAGTCTGACTGAATAATATCTTATCCTGTCCCATAACTCCTGCCACTGTACATTCGATGGTTTTTATTGGTTTGGGTTTTCCATAAAACGAATTTGTATTCCATATCCTCACCTGCATGGTACTGCCAATGGGATGCTCTCTTTCCAGATCGCTGGAAATAATAACCTGATTAGGATCTGACCTGGAAAAATCATCTCCCTTTTTTAACTGGTAATCATACATATCCCAGGCTTCCTCTGAACAATAATAAACATCATATCCATCAAAAGAATGAACCCGCTTTGTGTCCAGAGTTTTAAAATTATGTACTATGTAAGCCAGCCCCGGATCTTCCTCCATCGAAGAGATATCGCTGAGATAATAATACCACCCTTCTCCCATCCTCTCCAGAGGATGCCATTTATTCACATTTGCCTGATAAAATAGTAAACCATAAAAGGCATACATGCCCGTCAGGGAAAGAAGAATGACAAAACCAATCATGGCAAGTTTTTTCTTATTGTAGATATATCTACACCTCAAGCGAAATTTCATACAATTTACCTTCTTTTAATTGATAGATCCGATCTGACCGTCGGGCAATTTCCATGTTATGGGTTATCATGATCTTTTCACTCCTTCAAGTCACATCATCTCATCTTTTTCAACGTCTCTATAACATACTGGTAATCTTCCCTGTCCGGCTCACCCGGTGCAAAACAGATCTCTTCCAAGAGTCTCACCACCCGGTCTGTGTCCGGCGGAGCAGTTTTCTTCTTCTTTCCCATATCACACTTATCCATCAGGTATTGAATCTGTTCTGAGGGCACCGAAAGCCGCCTAAATTCCTTATCCCTCCGGCCCTTTTTCCGGCAGAACTCTCCATAATACCAGAGCAGGTTCTTTCTCAGATCCTGTGTATGCCAGCGGCTGAAGCAGTAGATACGGAACACGACAAATCTGGCAAAAAACAGGAAAAGTGCCAATGCCATTACTCCAATGGCAGCCAGACGGACACCGTCTGAATTCAGGAAACCAAGATTAAATCTGGAGAGATCGCTGTCGATGCTAAACCCTGGAGAACTTTCCCATAAGTTTCTGACAGAATTTAGCAAACCACCATTCCTACCAATACTTTCTTCGGATACCGCCGGCGTTGGATCCACGATCATCCATCCCTTTCCCTCCTGGTAGATCTCCACCCAGGCATGGGCATTGGAATCTTTTACCTCCACTATCCTGGCATCCTCTTCTTTCAGAAGCCGATGGCCCCGATACCATACTTCTTTTGTATCTACTTTTTCAGAACCCATAATCTGTCCATAGCCAAAAGCATAACCCTCCACGTACCTGGCAGGAATACCCAGTCTACGGAAAATCAATGTTGCCGCTGACGCAAAATGGGAACAGATCCCTTTTTTATTCTCCTCCAGAAAATAATTTACAAAGTCATCCCCTCTGGGCACCCTTCCCGGGCTGTAACTATACGAATATTCTTTTTGAAAATGCTCCACTATCTTCTGCACCGCATCTACGTCTCCCTGCCCTACTCCCGCCTCTCGGATAAACCGGTCCACAGCCGCCTCGTTACTGGGATGAAGGAGTGTATACGCCGCCGTGCCCGATATCGTTTTCATCCCCGGAACCAAAGAAACTGCTTCCCGGATCTCCGCCTCATAATTGATATTGGGATAATAGGTAAATTCCTTTGTCTCGTTGATACTGCCCGGCAAAAATATCTGATCTTTGTTATTGGTATATTTACTGTAATCATCAAATTTCGTAAAATAGGGGTAGTAGACATAATTGGGATTGGCTGCCCGGTTGGTAATCTTCATAATCCCTTTCCCGTATTTTGGGGGCTGTTTCTTATAAAGACCTGCCAGCTGTTTTGCCTCTTCTGCCATACTCTCCACCTTAAAATAAGGAGAATTTCCAAATTCTGTCCCGGTCAGAGTATAACCATTAAGCCAACGGTCCCCGGTATACTGCACTCCAGTATAGGCTTTCAAATAGACTGGATTCGTATCATAAGGTACAAATTCTACGATCAGATGGGTTTCATTTGTGGGCCGGAGGGCAGAAATATTTCCCAGATAGCCACCGCTCATACCGCCGGACTGATAATAATTGGGGAAAAAGATACGAAATCCGATCATCAGGAATCCGGATACCCCATCCTCTGTCGCCGCCTTATACGAATTGACCCCTCTTCTTTTTTCAAATTCATGTTTGGTAAAAAAGCTCGTAAAAACCCCCACCAGAAGCACACAGCACAAAACTGCCATAAGAACGCCGCCATATACATGGTTGTCCTGGGTATAAGTCAGTTCCGGAACCTTCCCCTTCTCTTCCTGTTCAAACCGCAGCCGGCTTCTGCCGTCACAAAAATGTCCGCTGTTTTTAAAGATCCAGATCCCCATGAGACCGCCGAGCATACACAGGGTAAAGGGGAGGTCTGGCTCCACCTCAAAATACAGAGGTATGCCATACATTGGTACTGCCAGGAATACCGCCAGTTTCAGGCTCATATAATTCGATACAAAGATGTTTAGCAGCAGAACTTCAAAAATTCCTATAAAAATAAAAGTGATCGTAACGGTGAGATACCGGTCGTCAATGTTTTCCGCAAACTCATTGCCAGTATTCAGGTCAAAATATATCTCCCCCCTCTGCCTCACCATATTCACGATGGCCGCAAAACCACTGTTGACATAGGCTTTAAACAGATAGATCCCGAAGACATAAAACAAAAAAAACACTAAATATCCGATATCCTTATAGCGGCTCCTGCGAAAAGCAAATAATCCGCTGAAATACAGGGCAAAGACCAGCAGAAGGATTCCCGGAAGAAGATAGGTACACTCCACGTTAAAGGCAGACAGAAAACCTCCCAGTGATCCAAAAACCACCATATATACCAGGATCCCCTTGGGAATGCAGCTAAGAAGGGTGTTCTGGCGCCCCGCCGCCCTTGGCCGCCCCACACGGACTCCCTCAGAGATCGTGATCTGAAGATCCCAGTTTTCTTTTTTCTTAAAAATCTCCATAGCTTCACCTCATCACATCAAAGCCGACAACACATATCCCTTTATCCTACCGCCCGGATCTCGTCATTTTTCATAAGAATATACCCTTTTCCCGGATATTCAGACCGAAAATGTTCCTCTACATATCCGTTTCCCGCCTGATCGTAAAAAAGACGAGTCATCAGATGTTTCCATTCTTCCCCAGATTCCGCCGTCTCCTGGCGGATCTCATGATATCTGTCGCTCCACCAGAACAGAGTCACTGGCACACGGTTTGACAGGCAGAATGTTCCAAAGGAAAAAAGCCGCTCCACTGCCACATCCGTCTTTTCCGCCCCCTCTTTGTCGAGAGACAACACAAGCAGTAATTTCCGGGAGGACATATGAAGACGTTCCTTCACCATCAGAATATCTTTTTTGGCAGAGAGCTTCCAGTGAATATTTTTCATGGCATCGCCGGGAATGTACTCCCGGATCTGGCTCACGTCGGAAAAATCACTGCCGATAAGCCTGCTCTCCTCTACCTCATCCATACCTGTCTCATAATCATTGAGGACAAATTCTTCTTCTCCCTCCCCTGCGGGGAGGATATATACACGTTCTGAAGCATGGGCTTTTACCGTCACGCTATGAAAACCCAGAAGATCGTATAAAACAATTTTCTCAGAACCAACTTCCACATTTCCCACATAAGCTGAAGTCAGTGGATACTGTATCTCCACTGTCTTTCCCGGTCTCAGCGGCAGAGCAATGACGTTTTCCGCCAAATCGCCCATGAAACTGTTTCCTGTCCACAGAAATACCTTTGCCGTCACCAGGGGAAACCAGCATCGGTTCCCCAGCCGGATCCGGATAAAGAATTCTGTATTTTTAGGGATCTCCTCTGCCGGCGCCTCCATCTCCAGTGACACATATTTTTTAACAAGATGAACGGAAAAGACGGCATAGAAAAAAAGCAGGATCATTGCCACCGCGATCAACAGATTCAGATACCCCCGGAAGAACCAGAGCATAATCCCGTTTGCCACAAACAAGAACAAATATTCCAGTATGTACCGTAAGCGTTTCACGGCTTCACCACCTTAACCCCGTCAAATACCTGCATCAGCACCCCGGTCACAGTCATTCCTTCTGCCTTGGCTTTTGTCCCCAGCTTCACACGGTGGCCAAACACATCATAATATACATCCCTGACGTCCTCTGGCACAACATAATCCCTGCCCCTCATGACTGCCATCGCCTTTGCCATGCGCAGCAGCGCGATGCTGGCGCGGGGGCTCGCCCCCAGCAGGACATACACATTTTTCCTGGTCTGCTCGGTGAGCCTGACCACATAATCATACATCTCGTCACTGACGTAGCAGGCTTCCGCACGCTCTTTTAATGTCTGCCACTCCTCCGCCGTCATAATCTCCTGGAGATTCAAGAGAGGCCTGGAACCATCATTTTTTAAAATATTTACCGCATCATCGTGGGCAGGATAACCCATGGAAAGGCAGACCATAAAGCGGTCCAGCTGGGACTCCGGAAGCAACTGGGTTCCCGATGAACCCACCGGGTTTTCCGTAGCGATGACCGTAAAGGGGACAGGAAGCCGATGCTCTACACCATCCACCGTCACTTTTTCTTCCTCCATCGCCTCTAAAAGCGCAGACTGCGTCTTCGGGGAGGTACGGTTGATCTCATCAGCAAGAAACAGATTGGCAAACACCGCCCCCTCCCGGTACTCAAATTCTTTGGTCTGGGTATTGTACATGGAAAAGCCCACGATATCGCTAGGTAGTACATCTGGTGTAAACTGGACTCTCCGGTATGTCAGCGCCATGGCTTTGGCAATGGTCATGGCAAGCGTGGTCTTTCCCACACCGGGTATGTCCTCCAGCAAAATATGTCCCCCTGCCAGCATGGCACAAAGAACCTTGTCCACCACACCAGCTTTTCCTTTTACTACTTTATTGATCTCCCCCCGCAGCTGATCTAATTTTTCTGACATCCGTTTCCCTCATTTCCTGGTGTTTTTTCTCTATTATAAATCCTGGAGCCCACTCAAAGTCAAGCACTCCTGGTATTTTTTTTCTGCCTGTTCCGTCGTGCGGATATCCAGGACACTCTGGGTCTCATGAACCGCATTATAATACCACATCGCCGCCTCGACGTAATCTTTTCTGGCAAAGAAATATTCTCCCAGCTCATAGCACATCTCAGAGGAGCCCTCCGACAGAAGGTCTTTCAGGCACATTTTCAGGATGCCATGGCTGTCTCCCCGGAGCCTTGCCGCCCTGGCCGCAACACATGCTGCCTCCCTGACCTCATCCATGCTGCGGGAAGCATCTTCTGCCGATGCCGAAAAAAAGGGCTCCGCTTCCAAAATGTCTGCCTCTCCTCCCGATATGAAAAGCTCCATGGCATACATATGATGCAGACGCTTCGACAGCCGCATTCCTTTTTTGATCTGTTTTTGAAAGACCTGAAAATCCCTGCTGCTGTGGAGGGTTTCCGGCATGTGCTGAATGCAGATCTCGCTGTCATATACCACTGGGTCCAGGCGGACCATCTCGTGCACCGGCTCGATCCACACAAATTCCCGCTGTCTCTTATAGAGTTTTGGGCGGTATTCCTCATCAAAGTTATATGCTGTTCCCTGGGACAGCTGGTTGCAGTACTTCATCTGGACGATTTCGATCTCCGGCAGAAGCAACTCTTTGAGTTCCCGGAATCTCTGTCTGTTTTCCTCGTCCAGAACCTCATCGGCATCCGCCGCATAGATATAATCACTGGTGGCTTTGGAAAAAGAAAAGTTTCTTGCCGCTGAAAAATCCTCCACCCACTCAAAATCATATATCTGATCGGTATACCTTGCCGCTATTTCTTTTGTTGAATCCGTGGACCCCGTGTCCACGATAATGATCTCATCCATCAGGTCGGCAATGCTGTCAAGGCATCTTGCCAGTACCTTCTCTTCATTTTTTACTATCATACAAAGACTAATTTCAATCATCTGCCTGCCCTCTTTTCCTTTTCTTCCCTGCCTAATGCTGCTGTGTCCGTCTTCCGGTGGATCCGGCAAAAATCCGTCACCACAATCTGCAGTGTGCGAAATCCACCATATTCATTTACCGACGGATAATATGCCAGCCCAATATCCACTGCATTTTCCTTTCCGGCATAAAGTTTTTC
Organism: uncultured Roseburia sp.; assembly: GCA_947246475.1. Lineage (GTDB taxonomy): Bacteria > Bacillota > Clostridia > Lachnospirales > Lachnospiraceae > Eubacterium_F. The sequence continues at coordinate 10,001 of CAMXSH010000025.1, read as the reverse complement.
CAGTTCCTCGTCTCCCCACTCCTGACAGATCAGCTTCTCAAATCCATCTATATCATCAAAGCAGATGGCATCAATGGTTGTGCCCGCTTCATTCGCCACCTTCATCGTCAGCACATTGGCACGTTTTCCCCTCCTTGCCGCACGCAGGATCCGAAAATGCTGCTCGGCAAAAACCGGTTTTGGGTTGCCGCAGCCAAAGGGTTCCAATACCTCAAGATCCGCGATCAGCTTCTCCGAAACATATCCCACTGGGAGGGGAACATCAATATCTAACACCGGCAGAAAATCCTCTTCCAATAACCTGGCATTTTCATTGAGTCTACGTTCCAGCTCCGGCAGGTCCTCCTGGCGCAGCGTCATACCCGCGGCCATCCGGTGACCGCCAAACCGTATCATGAGGTCGCTGCATGCCATCAGTCCCTCGAACATATGATAACTCTCAATGGAACGCCCAGAACCCTTTACAAGCCCCTCTCCCACGGAGGTAAAGACAATGACTGGATGATGATAGGCTTCCTTGATCCTTCCCGCCACGATGCCTGCCAGACTTTCGTGGCACTCCGGCAAATGCAGGATATAGACTGACTGTTCGGTCTTCCCTCCCTGCTCCAGAAGTTCAAAGGCATCTCCGGCAGCCTCCTCGGTCATCTGCTTTCTCGTCTCGTTGATCTCCTTTAATTCCTCCGCCAGCTCCAGTGCTTTTCTGTTACTGGTCTCCTCCAAAAGAGTGAAAGCTTTCTCCACCGTGTCGATACGCCCCGCCGCATTGAAACAGGGACCAAGGACAAATCCCACATGATATGCTTTGATATCCCTTCCGGAAAGTCCCTGCACCTCCAAAAGTGCCCTCAGACCGACATTTTTTGTCTCCCCCAGCCGCCGGAGACCATCCTTTACCAGAACCCGGTTCTCCCCCTGAAGCTCCATTACATCCGCCACCGTAGCGATCGCCGCATATTCCAGCAGCTCTTCTCTTTTTTCTGGAACGATCCCCATCTTTTCATACAAAGCGCTGACCAGCTGAAATGCCACACCGGCTCCACATAATCCCTTGAAGGGATAGGGACAGTCCTCCCGTTTCGGATCCACCACGGCGTCCGCTTCCGGGAGTTCTTCCTGTACCTCGTGATGGTCAGTAACGATCACAGGAAGCCCCTGTTCTCTGGCATATCTGACCTCATCCAACGCCGCAATACCATTATCACAGGTGATAAGAAAGGAGACCTTCTCTGCTGTCGCCTCATCCACAATGCGCCGGTTCAGCCCATACCCCTCCTCTACCCGGTCAGGGGTATAGATCCGGCTGCGGATGCCACAGGTCTCAAATCCCTTTTTTAATATAAAAGCAGAAAATATCCCATCACAGTCAAAATCTGAGGCAATGGCCCCATAGCCCTCTTTATGTTCCAATATGATCTGTACTGCCTTGTCCATATCGGCAAACAGCCAGGGGGAATGCAGCTTTTCCAGTCCGCCTTTTAGATATGCATCAATCTCTTCGTCTCCGCAGATCCCCCGGTTTACCATACACCGCGCCGTCACTGGTGAAATCCCATAGCGCTCTGCCATACCGCGAAAATCCCCTTGCTTTGTCTGAAGTATCCAACGTTTTTTCATCCCTTCCCTTTCCTTTCTTTCGCCTTTTGGTTCCAATTCCAAAATACTAAATACATTTTAACATATACCGCAGGAAAAGACAAAAAGATCCGTCTTTCTGACGGATCTTTTTGGGCGCCTTTGCCTAAATCTATATTAATATCCCTTTTTCCCCCCGGTCCACTGGTATGACCACGCACTTTTCATCTGCCCCAGAACCTGCTGGGAATCCCATTTTTTCCTGCTGTTTACCTGACTGTTCGGATCGCACAGGGTAATCTTTCCTTCCTTGCTGATGCCTGTCAGTACGATAAAGTGGCCTTTATATGTGAAATCACCGGGCTTCATGCTACAGATGACAGGATTCCCCCTGTTCAGCCTGCTGCGGATCATCTCCCACTGCAGTGGGAGACGCTCTGAGATGAGACCAAGTTCTTCTGCCCCTTTTCCCATAAGTTCCCAGCTGGTTCCAACTCCCTCCACCCAGTAACCATTTATTTCACTGTAGGAAGCTATCCACGCAGGATCGTATCTGGTATCACCGGTAAGTCCCATAAGAACCATGGAGAGACAGACTGGCCCACACCCACTGATGCCCACAATACTATTCCCATAGGGGATATATCCCCAGCGTTTGTCCCACTGAATAAATAACGGAATCTTTCCCTGAACCACCTCTTCCGTAATTTGGATTTCTTTATTCTTCCACACTTTCCGCTCCGGGTAGCCCAGTACAAAATCTATTGTCTCAGGATACTGGATCAGTGTCTCAATCAATTTATCCGGATAATTTTTCCGGTTCTTTGCGATTTCATATACTCTCTCATCTTTCTGGTACCGCTGCAGAAGTTCTTTCTGATAGGGATCGTTCTGGAGGAACTGGCGAATATCGCTGCCTTTGTTCTGCTGCACAGGTTTTTGGGCTTTTGTCAAAGTCTCCTTTGTGTGCTCCTCCACTTTCTTAATTCCCTCCTCCCCCTCCTCCTGTGCCCTGGCAGCTCCGCTCTCATATTCAGCCCGGTTTGTGCAGGCTGCAATCCCGATGACAACCAGCACCAGAAGAATAAACATGATCCGTCCCCATCGTATATGATTTCGTCTTCCTACATACATATCTTTTGATCTCTTTCTACCCATCCTGACCACTCCTGTCCTTAGTTGATAAAGACAGGATAACCCAGCGTTGTATCATAAATGTTTCATTCAGAGATACTTATTAAAATTTTAATATGTTTGTGGTCCTGGTCCAGAAGAATCATTTTCCTTAGAGTTTTCTTTATAAATTTTACCCACACCCATATTTCCCATGTATCCTAAGTATTCATAAGCATAGATCCCCGTGATAAAATCATGATCTCCCAATTGATCCTGCGGGGAAAAATATATAGATTGTACGAGGTCATTCATTCCCAGATAATTACAATATCCTTTCCTCATTCTATCAATGGGTAGTGCAGCATCCCTGCTATACATACTAAAATAAACTACTTTTCCACTCTCTTCCTCAATGGCTGCCCTCAGTGACATGCTGCCGCTATTATTTGGCATGTCCATGGTCCAAATATACATATATTCCTCTGGGTTGTCTGTATTGATCACAAAGTTCCGCTCTTTGATCAATTTATCATAAAGCGGGCGGAATTTTTTAGGCAGAGCTTTTACTTTCTTTAACGATGAAATTTCCTGCCGCAGCACCTCTTCCAGATCCTTCTTTTGCTCTGTCCCCTGGCTCACCGGGATCAATTCCAGACTTGAAGGCTGATAATAGATCAGTTCCAGTTTATTTTTAAAAGGAATCTGGGCATTTGCCTGAATCACGATATCCTCTTTCCCCACTGCTGTCTCTTTTTTCCTCTGGTTATCACTCAGCGTAAAAAGCCTGGGAGGCAGATAAAAACATACGGCTGTAATTACCAGGAACATTAGAAACACCGCAATGGACATAACATATTTTTTCAATCATTTCCCTCCTCTGCTTTTTCGATCTCTGTAGTTTCATCCACATTCGCGGGAAACCGGATCTTTACCCAGGTTCCCTCTCCCTGGAGGCTCTCAAAATTCATCGACGCCTCATGAAGATCAAGAATCTTCTGACAAATGGCAAGTCCCAGCCCCGCGCCGCCCTGGCGGCGGCTTCTGGACTTGTCTACCATATAAAATGCCTCTGTGATCCTGACCAGTTCCTCTTGTGGAATGCCTTGTCCATTATCACACACTTCGATCTCATACTCATCTTCCATCGCTTTACCACTCAATACGATAACCGTTGCAGCACTCTTTGCCGCATTGTCTGCAAGATTAATGAACACCGAGTGCAGCAGCTCTGGTTCCCCCCACAGAATTCCCTCCTCTGCCACAACCTCCAGCTTTTTCCCCTTGTTCTCCATGACCGGCATCAGCATCCCCTGAATCTCCTGCAGAAAATCCACCGCATTTATTTTGCAGAGATGCAGCTCGCTTTTTTCCAGAACGATCAGGTCCAGCAGACGAAAAGACAAATTCTCCAGCCGCTTTCCCTCCTTGAAAATATAATTGGCACACAAAAACTGCTGCTCCTCCGTCTGGCGGTTGGAGCGCAGCAGATCTGCATAGCCAATAATGGAGGTAAGGGGAGTCTTTAATTCATGGGCAAAGCTTCCGATAAATTCCTCCTGTCTCTCTGCCGCGTCCTCCAGCTCCTGTATTTTCCCTGCCAGGCTGTCCGCCATGCGGTTAAAGTCCGATCCCAGACGGCTGATCTCATCCCCTCCCCGGATACGGATACGGTGTTCCAGATCCCCTCCTGCAATACGTCCCGCACTCCGGGAAATTTTTTTGATGGGCCGGACGATACACCCTGCCAGGATCAGGCTGACCAGCCCGTCCAGCAGCAGGAAAAGAATAAGAAAACGATGATAGATCTGTATCTCCTCTTCTCTTTTTACAAAAAGGTCCGTAACATCATGGAAAAGTACTGCCTGATACTCCATATCTTCCACTGTAACCCTGCTTCTTACCTGAATATAATAATTCCCCTCGTAATTTACGAGACGTCTGGTCATCCCTTCCGCTTCTGCCTTCGCTTCTATCTCATCTTCTGGAAAAACTGTGTTGGAATACAAAATAGTGCCGTCTTCTTTTTGTATGTGCACCTTTATATTTTCCATCAGCAGTTCATTCGCAAGAGCGCCGATATGCCGGTCTGCATTTTCTTCTTTTGAAACACCCACCATATAATTTCCGAATTCATGCAAAAACAGCTGATCCACATTGATCGCCCCATCCACTGCCTGCTCATACCCGGATTGAAAAAGGGCAGAGATTAAAAAATACCCTGCCAGACAAAATGTTACGATCATAGTGATCACGGTTGAAAAAAACAATTTCCATGTGATTTTCAAGGATCTATACCTCCAATCTGTAACCGATTTTATAAATGGTTTTTATCTTTTCCTCCCAGCCCAGCTTCCTTTTCAGGCGCTGCACATGAAGATCTACTGTCCTGCTTTCCCCGGTATAATCCTTTTCCCATATTCTTTCGTAAATCACATCACGAAACAATGCAATATTTTTATTTTTTATAAACATAAGCAGAAGCTCATACTCTTTATTGGTCAGCCGCACCACTTTCTTATCCTTCTTTACTGTCCGGGAGCGGGTATTTACCTCCACGTCCTCCACCCGCAAATATTGTTCATTTTTATCATATCGGCGGAGCACTACCTCCACCCTCGCCAGCAGTTCTACGATCTCAAAGGGTTTTGTAAGATAATCCTCTGCCCCCATCTCAAGTCCCTTTACCGTATCCTCGACATTTGACTTTGCCGTCAGGAAAATAACCGGAATCCCCATTGGATGAATATATTCCATCAGCTCATATCCATCCACTTTGGGCAGCATGATATCCAGAAGAACCAGATCATAGTGCTCTTCTTCAAGTCTGTCCGCCGCTTCCATGCCATCAAATACGCACTCACATTGATACCCCGCTTTCTCCAGACTCATGGATATGAGATTGGAGATGGGGGCCTCGTCTTCTACAATCAGTATTTTTATCATCTTGCCCTCCATTCCAAAAGTTCCTGTTTTATTACACATTGAGAGAACAGAATACCACATATTTGTATCATAAGTGTTTCAAAAGTTAATATTTCAAAAAGTGCAGATCCATCACATTCGTCACAAAAATTATCTGAATCAATCACTTCGATATTTTCTTCATTTTAGAAAACGATCAAATAGAACATTTCCATGATGGCAGTAAACCGCACTTCCATACGTCCAAAATCTTCCTCCAATAACTGCCCGACAGGCCGGCTGCTCATAATTCTCCCTTCCACAGCCAAACATGATACGAATTGCAGGTGTCATTATCATATCATATCTGGCAGAATGCTTCAACGCTCCTGCTTAATTGTTTTCTTATCTGTTCAAAAGCCCTGTCATCGCTGGTTAGGCTGATTGTCATCCGTGATATCGTGTTATCCTCCTTTTGTAACACGGATGCCTTTCGCCCCGTAGCTTTCTGCCAGTGCTATAAAACCAGGTGTATATTCTGGACAACAATGATTGGGGGTATTACAGCCTGTTTCACAACTTCTCCGGTAACGCATGTATCCTTATCTGCTAAATCAATGTATCATTCCGCAATGTTTCATTCAAATCACACTGCAAAAGACGCTTTCCTCCAATATAATAGGCAAGTGTGACAAACAATACAATCGCAGCCGCAAATATCAAAATAGGCAGAATCGGGGCTTCCGACCAAAATACCATCGGGTCTAAATAGCTTGCTGTTATGGCAAACTGCACAAACAGTACAGTAAGCGGCAATGTAATCAAAAGGGGGGTCCCTGCTATCACAAACGCTTCAATACAGAACATTTTCCTCATTTCCTGTGGTGTCAAGCCAATGGACATATACCCCGCGAATTCCCGCTTCCTTTGGCGGAGAAATCCTAACGTATTTGAAAAGACATTCGCAATTCCAATAATGGCAAGCAATACACAAAAAGCTCCTAAAATCATTACCATGCCTTGGATTAAACTGTCATTAGACAATCTTTCCTGTACCCGGTTTTCACTTTCAATTTCATACTGCTCCGATACAAGCCGCACAATTTCCTGTTCCAGACCGTTTAAATCCGCAAGATTTGCAGTTCCGTCTGAAAGAATACGGATATAACTGTCAGATTCAGCTTCAAATCCCTCCCCTAAGGTTTTATTCCACATAGCAAGCGGGATAAAATGTACAAGGGCATAATTATCATATTCTTCCCTCAGCGCGGGGGGGTTCTGTGTATAAGATAAAACAGGAATTTCCAAAATATTGTCATTTTTATATAGTGTTGTTGTCCGGTTATCCTCCCTCACAAAAGGAACATATTCTTTATAGCGGAAATTGCTGTTTAAACTATCCCAAATCTGATTTAATACGATTGCCCCATCAAGACCTGGCGCAATTCCAATCTGTGAGCAGAAGTTTAAAAAGCTTGTGTCATCCAAAACAACAATCGGCGCAGATACTTGAAACTGTCCATTCGTCTTCGGCGTTCCCGCAATTGGTTCAAGCCCGCCAAGGGATGACAATTCATCGCTCTGTAATCCTTCTGGCAGTAACGTCATTGCTTCTGCCTTTTGATATACCAAAGCATCTTGTATCCTGGAAATATCCTGCAATTCATCTGTTAAGCCAAAATCTGATATTTCTGTGTCCTTTAAGGTTATCATAATATCCCACGCATCCTGATACCGTTCAAAATAAGTATATCTGGTACTGATATCTGCAAGGGTAGTAAAACAAATCATAATAGAAAAACCCAGAAAAGACAGCAATAATGATAATGTGGATATCCGTAGAGATTTCTTTTGGGCTTTTAATGCGTTTCCTGCAAGCTCTCCTTTCATGCCAAACATATAAGATAAAATCCGAGAATGTTTCGCTTTCTTTAACATGAAACCGTTTGTATTTCTGATTGCTTCAAGCGGTGTCATTCTGCTCAATCTTCTTGCTGGAATCCACGCAGAAAAAATTACGGTTAAGAACGAAATGAAAACAGTAACCGCAAATATGGACGGATGATACTGAAAAACAGCTTCGTGGCGTCCAGATACATTTGCAGCAAAAAAATTGACAGCTTTTATTACCCCATAGCTTATTAAAATCCCAATTATACTGCCAAGCAGCATTGGAAGTATGCTTAAAACCATTGCTTCCTGTAGCAGACAGGTTCTGATTTGCCTTGGTGTCGCCCCAATACTTGAAAATATACCAAATTGATGGATTCTGGCATTCATTGATAATTCAAAGGAGCCCCGGATAATTAAGATTAACGACACTGCCACAATAATCAGTATCATCACATACAGTGCCAAAAGCATCGGTGGTGTTGCAGCCTCTGGGTCGTGTATAAAATAACGGGATAAGAGCAATGAGTTGTATTGGATGGAATCTTTATTTAGTCCGAGCTGTGCTGCAATTAATGGCATATCATGATAAATCGTTCTAGCATTCTTAAAATAAACATCCACCACTGTTCCTTCTTTTTTGGATAATTTCTTGCCTGCGACTGCTTTTTCTACATTCGCAAATTGACATACCAAAGATAATATATTATCTTCCGATAAATCACCTGAACCTAATGTTTCACAAACAATGCGTCCCTGCCAGTCGCCCTCCTCTAGCATAATTTGTTCAACATCATACACCCAAAAATTGTAACCTATGCTGCATAACAGTGACAAAAACATTGTAGCAACCAGAGCCGCCGTCATAATTGATATGCTGGAGGCTCGGTTATTTTTAATATAGCTTCTGGAGTAGTCCTTCCACATGCCGCTCACCTCCGCTTTTGGTCGCTGACAATTTGTCCGTCTTCAATGGTCACAATTCGGCCAGCTTCCAATGCAATTTTTTCATCATGGGTAATAAGGAGTATCGTCTGTTTTAAATTTCGGTTTGACAGCTTTAAGAGGTCAATAATTTCCTTTGAATTTTTTTGGTCAAGGTTTCCTGTCGGTTCATCAGCAAAAAGAATGGCAGGACGGTAAATCAAAGACCTTGCGATTGCGACCCGTTGCTGCTGTCCTCCAGACAGCTGGCTCGGCAGGCTTTCCAGTTTGTCCTCTATTCCCAATGTCTTTACAATCATTGTAAAGTAATCCAAATCTGGCTTTCTCTTGTCAAGCAGCATAGGCATAAGGATGTTTTTCTTTGCTGTCAGAGTGGGAATCAGATTGTAAAACTGGTAAACCAATCCAACCTTTCTCCTTCTGAAAATTGCGGCATCTGTAGCATTTAGTCCGCCAAGGTCAACTCCATCTATTGTTACAGTGCCGCATGTAGGCTTGTCCACGCTGCCCAGAATATGCAAGAGTGTTGACTTTCCAGAGCCAGATGCCCCAATAATTGCGACAAATTCGCCTTTTTCAATAGATAGGCTGATTCCATTTAAAGCAGTAACTTGATTGCCGCCTTTTCCAAATACTTTTTCAATACCGTTACATCTTAGTATTTCCATGCTGCCAAATCCTCCTGTTTGTTATTCTCTATACCTTGATATAAGCCTTTCTATTATTTGAGATTCCTCAAAGTATTTTTATTATAACAAATGAAAGTGACATCTCAGTGACTGCGCCCCAAGCATACCATATTTTGTGTACTTCACATTATTTGTACGAGATATAAAAACGAACCTCAAAACAAGCTCCGCCATTCGGAAGATTGAATGCACGGATGATTCCGTTCTGCATTTCTATGATTGCTTTTGAAAGGGAAAGTCCTATCCCGATTCCAGTATTTTTTGCTTCCCCACGATAGAATCGCTCAAACAAATGGGGTAAGTCCTCTTTTGCAAATCCCTCCCCTTCGTCCCATATCCGTATCTGCACATAAAGCGGATTTTTTTCATAGGAACAATGGACAGCTGTGTCTGTTCCTGTTGCTTCCATACAGTTTTTCATCAAATTCATGACTGCTTCCATCGTCCAGTTTAAATCCACATTGATATTCATTTCACCCATTTCTGGAATATCAATCAGAACGCCCTTCTGCACAAACAATTCATATAAATTGTCCGATGCCAGAGAAAGGATTGTAAAAACATCTGTCGGTTTCCTGTCAAATGCAAGCGTTCCTGCATCAATGCGGGACAATAACAATAACGCTTCTTCTAAATGCATGAGCCTGTTTATCTGTCGTTTTATTTCTGCGGCACGGGTATCTCCCAAATATTCTTTCGCCATCTGGACAGTTAAGGAAATACACGTAATCGGTGTTTTAAGCTGATGGGCAATATTAGAAAGATTTTCAGCAAAATTATTTCGTGCTGTTAGGGCTTCTTCCCTCGTCTGGTAAAGTTCCGTTATCGTTTTATATATTTCATCTTGCAGTTTTGAAAATTCATCATCCGAAGATTCTAAAACCA
>CAMXSH010000024.1 GCA_947246475.1 uncultured Roseburia sp. | reverse complement strand
ATGGCAACTATTAGTTGCAACTGCTGTTTTTTCTGCTATTAGTCCAATTTTATAGGATTGTTTAATGGCTCTATTCTACCACAAATACAAACACACTTCCATTTAAGTTTGCTCAAGACTCCTTTACCTTGTTTTTGCAATCATCATCTGCCTTGCCCGTTCCCTTTGCCTTTGTTAATTATTTTCCAGCACAGTATCTTCTGCGAAAAAAAGATATGCTGGGATTTCCTGAGTTTTATATGTACATCGCACCTCTGATGGGAAAATTAGTAAACCGTAAGTTACGTGTCAGTCATACATTGTCCCGAGGCTGTGGTCAGTGATAAAATTTATATCGCAAAACTGGTCTCTGGTGGTATTGACTGCCATAGCGGTTACAAGACCGTCTGGTTTATTATCGTTTATAAGAATACGTTCGCCGTGGCCGGCATTGAAAATAATATGGTCATAGCGGACGTTATTTTCTTCGAGAAAACGAAGGGTGTGGTTTTTCTCGTAATTGTTCCTTGCTGTGAGGAAAATGATCATATCCTGGGCGGGAATATTTTCCAGAAACTCTCTGGCGCCGGGTAAAAAACGGTCTTTACCATATATATAAGGACCGTTGTGTACTACGATGGTGCCGTCCAGATCCAGGATCCAAGTTTTTGCAAGGGGAGAGACAGGTATTTCTTTCTTTTTATTCATGGTGATCTCCTTTTTGTTTTGTTAGCCTGAGGATTTGGCTTCGCCAGGCTATATAGAAGTATAACAAAGTTTTTTGTCTTTCACAACTCCTATGTGGCAGGGTTCAAATTGGCACCGTCGAGCTAGCACCACAGGATAAATAGAATAAAGAAATTTGCCAAATGGAAGAAAATTCGATATACTTAATGTTGAAGAAGGAGATGGAACACATGGAAAAAAGGATAAGCCAGAACCTAAGTGGGGGATTTTGTATTTTGTTGGTTTTTAACATTTGTGCAGGGATTAGTTCATTCCATATCAACTGGTTTACGATATTCAGCACATTGTTAATTATCTGGCTGAATTATATGCTTACTCATAGCATGAAAAAAATGCTTATAGAGAAAGACATGGGTTATGGTATATCTGATCCTGGCGCCGTCGAGCTAACTTAAAAACCATTGATTAGGAGGAACTAGTGTGAAAAATAAGCTCGATAGCTTATTTTTCACACCACTATTTGTGCCGAAGCGCCACAAATAGTATTGATGTACAGAGCAAAAACAGCTTTGCTGCTTTTTGCTCGTACTTCCTCCGCTGCGCTTCGGAATGGAGGATTTATATGGAATTATTGATCATAATTTTTGGCCTGCCTTTGGTGTCACTGATCTGGTTCATTTTTGACCTGGTCCTGTTCTTGAAGTGTCCGAAAGAAGAGCGAGAGAAAAGAAGAAGATACCGGAATCAGCTTATTATTTCTGGCATTCTTGCTTTTGTGTTTATTGGGGGAGTCAGCCTGTTAATGTACTGGTTTTCCCAGACCATGAGGCATATGTAAGGAATTGTTTTGAAAAGGAGATTAGAGGAGAATGAAGGATAAATATTTTCGTAGGATCATGGCAGTTATACTGGTTACAGGGATGATAACTTCGGCAGCACTGATCGGCTATACGATCTATCTGCGCAGCCAGTGTTCGATTATTTCCTTTATTTCAAATGAAGGGGAATAGGTGGCAGGGATGCGGAAAATAGTTGGACAAATTCTATGTATTGCAGCACTTATAGCAGTGTTTGTGGTGTTTGATGTCGCAGTATACAGGATTTTTACCAGAAGATGTATCAGTGATTACAGCGATGGGATGCGGGCAAAATCTGTAGATCTTGATGCATACCTTCCTTTTGTAGAAGAAACAAAGATTGTAAAGCGCAGATCTTCCCTGGAGTTGTCGGGGGATCTTCCGGTGATAGATGGAGCGGCGGCTCTGTATCCGGTGATTTCTGCTTTTGTAAATGCAGTCTATCCAGAGGACAGTTGTCAGTTTGACGGAAAGAATTTTAGTAAGGAAAGTGCTTTGCAGATGAATAATACAAGAGGTGCTTATCAGGCGGTGGTAGATGGGACTGTGGACATAGCAGTCTGTGCAAAGCCTTCAAAGGAGCAGCTTGCCTATGCGGAACAAAAAGGAATATCCCTGGAACTGGTTCCCATCGGCAGTGAGGCATTTGTTTTTCTTGTCAACGCAAAGAACCCGGTGGACAGTCTGACTGTAGATCAGGTGAGGGGAATTTATTCGGGTAAATATAAAAACTGGTCTGAACTGGGGGGTGAGGACAAGCGGATCGGGGCACTGCAGAGAAACGAAGGAAGTGGCAGCCAGACAGCGATGCTTTCTTTTATGGACGGAATACCAATGAAAACGGGAATTAACAGTTTTCTTGGCAGCTCTATTGGATTTTCTTTTCGTTTTTATGTGGAGGGCATTGTGGAAGACGGCGGAGTAAAAATGCTTTCCCTGAATGGTGTTTATCCGGACAAAGAGAATGTTAAGAATGGCAGTTATCCAGTGGTCAGCAACTTTTATGCGGTGTATCGGAAAGACAATAAAAATGAAAATATACCATTGATGATCGGCTGGATGCTTTCAGAAGAAGGGCAGGAGATTGTGGAAGGAAGCGGATATGCAGGGGTGCAGGCTGATGGAAAATAGAAAAACCATGTTTGTAAGATAAATTTTCTTAACTTACAAACATGGTTTTTTAGTTCATTATAACTTTATACTTCAACTGTCTATTCGATCACAAAATTGTCCAGATAAAGACTGCTTGGAAGTGCTGCATTTGCCTTCAGCTCAATCTTATTATCGCCCGCATTCAGCGATATCTGTGTGGTAACAGTTTTCCAGTCACTATAAGATGCTCCCTTTGGAAGTGACAGGGTCTTGATCTTAGTACCATTCACATACAGGTCAATATTGTTGATATCAGATGTTGCGGAATAGCGAAGGATCATATTAGCCGTACCTGCTGTTTTGTTGGTTACGGTGTCTTTCACTGCTGCATTTTCGCTGGTACCAAATTTCAAAAAGCCCTGACCCTGACAATTGTCAATATCGGTTAAGCATGCATTTGTAACATTCTCTTCTACGTTCTTCTGGTCAAAGAATTCGGCTTCATACTGACGTGGACCGTTATAAGCTTCTGGGAACGCAGGTTCGACCAGAGCCGCTGTCTTGTAAGATGTAAGACGGCCGGTTTCGTTTCCGGAACAATTGACCCGGATGTCAACAGGTCCGTTTTCTTTGATTGTCAGTGTATAAACACCATTGCTCCAGTTCTCTGTCACTTCCGTTCTCTTCTGGCGGACACCTCTGTTTTTACAGGTGTAAGAAGGTTTGGAAGTGGCTCCATAGATCTTGATGGTATTTGTCTTTAAAGTTGACGGAGCTTCTTCATCATAGTTATTCAGATAGAAGTCAAAATGATCTGAATATTCTTTTATAACCCCTGTGGTATACTGGGAATAGGATACCTCAATCTGCTTACAGGTATTGTACTTTGGTATAAAGTATCCGCCGGCTGGTGTCCCGTCCTTATAAGGATTGTAGGTAAGCCAGGTGTTTTCATTGCGTCCGGCGTATATATTGCCCCAGTATTCAACTGGGAAAAGCTTATTAAATTCATTTTGTTTGGCTTCTATGGTCGGCCACCGTGTAGCAATAGTTGACTGGTTGATCTGAACCTGCAATGCTTTTCCCAGGGCATCTATAGGCTCCAACATGGTTGGGATCGTAGGATAACGTCCGGTACACTTAAAAGGATTATGGTTATCTTTCAGGTTGCCGTCGTCAGTCATACGGTAAAGCCCCTCAAATAAAGTAGGATAGGAACTGTACTTCGCATCATTGCTGCCTGAATTTACATCCTGGATCACAGCCACCTTCGTACGGTCAATGGCTTCCTTGCGGGATGGGATGCGGATCGTGCCGTCAAGAACCTTTCGGAACATATCCAGCATATCGTTCTGGAACTGGTCGTACATATCCCAGCCACGGACTTTGTAGCCCTCGCTGTCAGTGGAAGGCCATAGTTCTTTAAAATCATCTGCCCAGACAAGTTCTGGACCGTCAATAACCGTCATGCCGTTCATCGCCATCCGCTCTATATGCATTGGCAGTGCGGTAGCCACCCGGTACTGCTCTTTTGGTGGTTTATTCCCCGTACCATCCCATGTTGAATCGGACCAGCCGGTATCATCGTATCGAATGCCAAAATTTCCGCAGTAACCGGAGAGATAGGCACCGTATACGGTACTCTCCACATCGGCAATATAACTTAGCTGGGTATATTTTTCTTCCAGAATATAGTTCTGAGAGTACTGGCGGCAGGCGGCTTCCCATTCAGGCACCTTTTTGAGCATAGCGATGGGATTGATACCTGCGCTCCATTCATTAGCACACCAGCTGATATCAAGAAATCCGCCGTATTTATTACAGAGCTTAAGCAATGCTGCAAAATGGCGGTAACGTTCTACACAGGTGACCCATTTTGCATCCGGGAAGTTTGGATTATGGAAATGATCTGGATCAATATAAGGATCGTCAGGGTCATTATATCCCCAGAACTGTTCGCAGTAATTATATCCGATAAAGTTTGGATAATCCCTGAAAAACTCAGCATAGATTGTATCTTCCAGATCATCATCTGCTTCATAATCCGGGAAGTGGCTCTGCCCGCCGCTGGAGGGCTGTATCATTGTCCATACGCCCTTTTCGGCACAGGTTCTTATCCAGGATTTGGCGGTTTCATATCCATCCTTTACCATAAGCCATTTTTTATTTGTAGCATCCCAGTTTATCGAAAGGGAAATATTGAAAACAACGTAAGGCAGTACATCCTCAGGGATCAGATCGATGATCTTCGCAGGATCTGCATAATTCCATGAATCGATATGAACGATCCACATAGGCTGCTCTGGCGAGAGATTACGGCGCATGCTGCCTGTCGACGCAGTCGTCGCCTGTGGCTCCGCTTTGAGGGAATAGTTTTCCATCATATCACTTACAGAGCTGAGCTCGTATTCGTTATTCGGATTAAATGGCGGGACTCCCATAAAGACGTTAACTGACATGATAACTGACATAAATGCCGCACATAACTTCTTCAGTCTCATTTTTATGTAACCTCCTTGATTTTTTTGGTTTCAAAATGGTCAAATGGCATTTATTTCTTTGCTCAAATTATATATGAATTTCTTATAATTTACAATCAATTTTTTATTAAAAATAATTTATAAATTATTAATAAAAAATTGACCTATAAAGCATTGCTATATTTCCAAAAATATGCTATAAAAAGATAAAATGGGCAAATTGGTAATTTAACTAAAAGTAATATTAAACAATCTGGTGTATTGAAATGTCAGTATACCAGTGTCAGCACATTATTTGGAACGAGGCGTCACAAGTAATGCTGGCATTAAATATTTTTCACGAAGGGACGCTTCAGAATGGAGAGTATCTCAATGAAATATGGGAAAAAACAAATAGCATGGTTCATGAGTATGTTGATGGTG
The DNA here is from genome assembly GCA_947246475.1 of uncultured Roseburia sp. Taxonomy (GTDB): domain Bacteria; phylum Bacillota; class Clostridia; order Lachnospirales; family Lachnospiraceae; genus Eubacterium_F. Next base: position 29,428 of record CAMXSH010000024.1, on the reverse strand, counting down.
CTTATGCTTATTTCTCCTATGGGTACAATAGTCAGTTTTGCCCGAAAGAAGAATGTAAAACTCAAAAAGATAGTGCTAAACCATTCAACATATAAACTGCAAAAAGGAAAGAGTTTGAAACTTAAGGCTTCCTTTAAGCCAAAAAAGACGACACAGAAAAAAGTTGTCTGGAAAAGCAGTAAAAAGAAGATCGCCAAAGTCTCTAAAAAAGGCGTAGTCAAGGCGCTGAAGACTGGAAAGACAACGATCACGGCAAAGGTAAAAGGTACGAAGAAAAAAGCGACCTGTAAGATTCAGGTTGTGAATAAAGTGGACAATAAAAAAGTGACAGATGATCCGTCTGTAAATAATGATCCTGCACCCCAGCCGCCGTCTGACAATCCTGCTGATCCACAGGGACCAGCCCAGACGTCTTCCCTGCCGCCAGGACCACCGGTTTCGACTCCTAAGTACGATAGACCTGATGTGCCGGCGCCGTCGGTGCAGCACATCGATCTGACGGCAGAGGGGGCTTACTACAATGAATCCGCAGCTGGCGCCAATATTGTTAACAATCCAGACGGTTCTATCACGGTAACCTTTTCAGAGCAGTATGCAGCACTTGATTTCTTCCTGCCGGATAATGCACAGAATTATTACAGCAATTATAAATCTGTCGTTGTTACCTATACGAGTGAAGGCGGAGATCTTGGTCATGCACTGTACGATACAAAGATGGTAGGACCTGCAGATTCCAATGCCGGCAAACACCCGGACTGGGGCAGCCAGATCAAAGAATCAAAAGCAGAGAACACACTTATACTAAAAGTTACAAAAGATTTTGAGGGAGGGTGTATCCGCGGATTCCAGATCTTCAATCCAAATCCGATGGAAGAAGGCAAAACGATTACTATTACAATTAAATCGCTGATCTTCTGTGACAAAGAGAATCCGTCTCCTGAAGATCTGAAACCGATAGTGACGCCATCGCCGACAGAGCCAGGTTCGTCATCAGAGCCAGGTCCATCATCAGGGCCAAGTTCGTCATCAAAGCCAGGTGCGACAGCAACGACAAAACCAGGGGGATCTTCAGCTGCTCCATCACAAAAACCAGATAATCCTGGGGTGACAGCAGCACCCGCGTTCCATTTTGAATTGACAAAAGATGGAGCGATTCATAACGAAAGTGAATCTGGTGCTACCATCGTCAAAAATCCGGATGGTTCTGTCACAGTAACTTTCGTCAAACAGTTTGCGGCGCTTAACTTCTTTTTGCCGGATCTTACCAAAGGGGATTATAAATCTGCTGTCCTGACCTATACAAGTGAGGGCGGAGATCTTGGTCATGCACTATATGATACAGATGTAGTGGGAGTGACAAATACAAATGCGGGTAAACATCCGAACTGGGAGAAACAGGTAGTAGAGTCAAAGACGGAAAAGACGCTTATCTTTAAGGTGACAAATGAATGTAAAGGTGGAGTTATCCGTGGCTTCCAGATTTTTAATCCGAATGAACTGGCTGCGGGAAAGACCATCAAGATTACAATAAAATCTTTGATCTTCAGTGATAAAGAAGATCCAAAACCAGAAGATTTAAATCCAACACCAACTGCAAAACCAACGCCAACCGCGACTGCGACACCAAAACCGATCGTGACAAGGGAACCAGGTCCTTTGGGAATAACCAGTCCGGGTGCAGAGGGAGACGATGTTGTATGGGATTGTATCACTTTTGGATCTTATTACCAGAGTCTCTATGAGCCCAAACAGCCTCCTCAGAGTCCGCTAGATAATACGGAATACAAGGATTCGGATGGAACCAGCATGATGTATGCAGGCGGAAAATATTACAAGAAAGAGCCGATTAAGTGGCGTGTATTGTCAGTGGAAGAAAACGATGCACTTATCGTGGCAGACCAGAATCTGGATACCCAGCCATTCCATAATCAGAACAGCAGTGAAATATCCTGGGAAGGCAGCAGTATCCGTCAATGGCTGAATAATGATTTCTATTCAACTGCCTTCATTGAGGAAGAGCAAAATGCTATTTTGTCAACTACCGTTTCGACGGAAAATAATCCGCAGTATGGAACGGCAAACGGAGCAGATACGACAGATAAACTATATTTGCTGTCTGCGGAAGAGGTGCGCAATAAGAACTATGGATTTGCGATGTATCATGAGATGAATTCCAAGACAAGACAGGCGAAAAATACTGCGTATGCTGGTGCCAAAGGCGCATGGGCAGACGACGCCGGAAACGGCTGGTGGTGGCAGAGGTCACTGGGAAGCTTCTCATTTAATGCAGTATATACCGGAAGTGAAGGTGTTGTGGATTGCTCAGGATTTATCGCGGTCAATGAAGGAGGCGGTGTCCGGCCTGCTATGCACCTGAATCTGCTTTCCGCTTCATGGAAACAGGCGGGGCAGGTGAGAATTACTTCTGCCGCAGAACTGGAACCGACACCAACACCGACAGAGAGTCCAGAGAAGAAAGTTTCTTTGTCTGAGGTAGTGATAGACAGCAAATGCGGTTCCTATGACCTGGATAGTGACACCGTAAGAGTCAATGACACACAAACGGATTCTGGTGCTTCAACATTTATGTATTTCCCAATTCCTGTAACGGTTAGTCCTGGACAGAAGTTGAAGGTAACAGTCTCAGGAACTTCCTGGGGATCAAATGACTTTAGGATCTGGACGACTCCACAGGGTCTAGAAACTTCAGGAGACTTTGTTCAAAATAACTCTGTCTTCCTCAACCCGACGGTGAACGCAGACAAATCGTTTACAGGAACAGTTGAGTTAATTGCCAAGGACAGGGAATGCAACCGCATAACATTAAAGCCATTGTATGGTGTTAAAATTTCAAATCTTATCATATCGGAGATTAAAGTAGAACTTGTACCGCTGGAATCATCGGCGGCATCACCATAAGATAATACGACAAGTGGCCAATAAACAGGGCTGTCACACCGAGAGATCGGTGTGACAGCCCTGTTCTTAATTGGTGCCCCATAATAAAATTTTTGGGAGCTGCATACAAAATAGCAATTCTGGAATAGAAAAAGCAATAAATATAATTTATAATAAGTTTACCACATGTGGAAAGGCGAGCAGATTTTCTTCATAGGAGGTGAAAAAATGCAACACCAATCCGTTCTGTTTGAGTGTTTAAAATATATTGATAGTCATCTGACAAAGACGTTGTCACTGGATAAAATAGCTTCTGAAGCAGGTTATTCGGCATATCATTTTTCAAGAATTTTCAAGGAACAGATGGGGTGCACTGCAATGGAGTATGTTAAAAAATGTGGCAATTTTACTATCGGAGCTGGAAGCTGAATCACTTACGATTCAAGCGGGACTTTTGTGTGATGTTCTGAGAAAGAAGTTTGTTAAAGAGAATGAGTTAGAAAAATGTGTTTCCCCAGAATTATTTAAATTTATTCAGAAACTGTCGGAATATGAAGGAAAACCGTTAAACCTGCCACAGGATGAACAGGTGGTACTCGTTCATATTGCGGAGTGGCTGCACAATATGCGGACAATTGAATTTATGGAGGAGGAACGATAAAAGGAAAAAGCAAGGGAGACCATTGAGCGAATCCTACCGTTGGCAACCCGGCTGGGTAATAAAAAAATATTAGCTGAGTTAAATGAATTGGCAATGAAGTACTTGTAAATTGTCATAATATCTTCACTATTACAAAAAACCAAGTAAACTTAAGTTTTATAAAGTATATATTTTTATTATATTTTCTAAAAGCTAAGAAGACTTGTATTCTATGGGCAAAGGAAATATAATATGAATATATACTTTATGAAAGGTGATTGAAAATGACATACGATTGTTTGATCATAGATGATGAAAAGCTGCTTGCAGACAGCACAGCGGAATATTTCAATCTCTTCGGCGTGAAAACTGCGCTTGCATACAGTGTTTTAGACTGCAGGGATTTTTTTAAAGAAAATAGGGCGGAGTTACTTCTGCTTGATATAAATCTTGGTGATGGCAGCGGCTTTGAGCTGTGTAAAGAGCTTCGGCAGACTACAGATATTCCTATCCTGTTTATCTCAGCGCGGACAAGTGATGATGATAAAATCATTGCCCTTAGCATTGGTGGAGACGATTATATTCAAAAACCGTATTCTCTTAGTGTTTTGCTGGCAAAGGTCAAAGTAGTGCTCAAACGCTATGGGAGCAGGGAAGCAGTAAGGTATGACAGCGGGCGTTTGACAGTGGATTTTAGCGCGAGGCAGGTTCTGGTGGATGGAACTCCAGTAAAAATAACCTCCCTTGAATTTAAGCTGCTGGCTTATCTGATACAAAACGAAGGGCGGATGATCCCGAAGCAGGAGCTTTTTGAAAAAGTCTGGGAGGATAAATATACAGGTGATGGTACGCTGAATGTGCATATCCGCAAATTACGCAAGGCAATTGAACGGGAACCGGGGAATCCCGAGTATATTATTACAGTCTGGGGCGACGGTTACCAGTTCATCGGAGGGAATGAATGAAAACTCGTGTTTTTTTCTGTGGAATGCTGACTGTTTTTATCATTGAGCTCGCTGTACTCATATTATTTGCACTTCCCAAAACGGAGGAACAGCATGACACGGTGGCGGTTAATGAAATAGTACAGACAGTACGGAGCAGCTGGAATGCTCTTGAGGATCATGTCACCCCCACAGCTATGGATTACGTAGTGATTGATTTGGATGGCGCCGTTTTGTATAAAACAAGATCGGGATTGAGTGAAAGCCTGAATACGGCAGTCAGACATAAAGATACTATTCTTGATATTGAAATAGAAGGATCAATAGTTGGAAAACTTATCCTTTATAATAACGACGCGCTGATTTTTCAGTCTGAAAAGCAGAGTGTCTTTTTTGCTGTTATAGCAGCAATGTTTTTGCAGTGTGGAGTTTGTGCCGGATATTTTTTCTATATACATCATGTGGTAATCCAGCCTTTTCGGAAACTGAAAGATTTTGCGGAGCGCGTTGCTGACGGAAATCTGGATATTCCGCTGGAAATGGACCGACAGAATCTGTTTGGCGCATTTACCGAAAGTTTTGATATTATGCGATCGGAACTGAAAAAAGCGCGAATGGCCGAGGCGCAGGCAAACGCGGGTAAAAAGGAGCTGGTAGCGAAACTGTCCCATGATTTAAAAACACCAATTGCAAGTATCAAGGCAGCCTCGGAGGTGGGGTCAGCACTGGCGGATGATGAAAAAAGCAGGGGCAATTATGAGCAGATCATCCAAAAGGCAGATCAGATCAACACACTGGTTACCAATCTGTTCTCGGCTACATTAGAAGAACTTCAGGAACTTTCCGTGATGCCGATTGATTTGAAAAGCGCAGAGCTGTGGAAATTACTGGAAAATGCCGATTATCTGCACAGAGCCAGGCATCCTGATATCCCTGGCTGCATGCTTTTTGCGGACAGGCTTCGTCTACAGCAGGTGTTTGACAATATCTTTGCCAATTCTTATAAATATGCCGACACAAATATCGATGTATCGGTAAGTGAGGAGGATTGCTTTCTTGTGGTTTCTATAGAGGACTGCGGTGGAGGTGTCGAGGAAACAGAACTGCCGCTTCTGAAAGAGAAATTTAAGCGCGGAAGTAACACAAAAAATATCGAAGGCGCAGGACTGGGACTATATATTTCTGATTATTGTATGAAAAAGATGAATGGACGGCTGGATATTGAAAACGGAACATCTGGACTGCGGGTAACGGTCCGGATCCCGATGAAGGATTGAATTTAGCAAGCGCCTCTGCGACCCCGAGGGGTTCTGCCAAGCGAGACATTCGTGGTTTAAGAAAAATTTAAGGATTGCCTAAAGACCGTTAAGATTTAAAAGTATATAATAGAACGTGTAAAAAGGAGGGCTGTCCAATGAATGATATTTTGATAAAAACTGAAAAATTAAGTAAATCCTTTTCAAACAGCGGCGCTTTGCAGCACGTTCTGAGAAACATTGACTTACAGCTGTATAAAGGTGATTTTACTGTTATTATGGGGGCTAGCGGCGCAGGGAAATCTACGCTTTTGTATGCTTTGTCGGGAATGGATACGCCTACCCTCGGCAGGATTACTTTTGGAGAAAAGGTTATTTCTGACCTGGATTCCGATGAACTTGCCGTGTTCCGCCGTGATCATTGCGGTTTTGTGTTCCAGCAGATCTATCTGATTGACAACATGAGCGTTATGGACAATGTGCTTGCCGCTGGGCTTCTCGTAAGTAAAGAAAAAAATGAACTTGTCGCCAGGGCAAAAAAATTGTTTGCGGCAGTAGGTATTTCCGAAGAAACACAAAAGAAATTCCCGGCACAGATTTCGGGGGGAGAGGCCCAGCGGGTGGGAATTGTCCGGGCGTTGGTCAACAGCCCTGAAATTCTCTTTGCCGATGAACCCACCGGTGCCCTGAATTCCAAAACAGGATTTGATGTTTTAGATACTCTTACCAGCTTTAATGAGCGGGGTCAGAGTGTAGTCATGGTTACACATGATATGCGTTCTGCACGCCGTGGTAACCGTATTCTGTACTTAAAGGATGGTGTTATTTTAGGTGAATGTGATCTGGGAAGATATTCCCGCGGTGACAGCCAGAGGCATGATAAGCTTTCTGCTTTTTTGAAAGATATGGGGTGGTAGTATGAGAAAAAATGTTTTGATTGCCCGTTCCAATATCCGCAGATCCAAAGGCCAGACCGCTTCGATCATCGTTCTGATCATAATCGCCTCATTGATGCTCAATCTCTGGCTGATGCTTTCTATGGATTATAAGAAAAACTTTGAAAGGTATCATGAGAAATTTAACGCGGAACATGTCACTTTAGCAGTAGACGGCGATACGGTTGAATTTCAAAGGTTTTTGTCGCAGATTCTTGAAGATGACGACCGGACCGCAGAATATAGCCTGGATCACTGCAGGCAGATGGATGGAATGTTTTCTTACAACGGAGGGGAGGTCATCAGCTGTTTTGTTTTTTTAGAAAAACAGGCGGCTTTGGCGCGTTCTATCGGGAAAATCGAGATTGTTGAAGAAGGCTCGTATGCAAGCGGAGTTTATCTTCCCATGCTCTATAAAACAGAGGATATCGCGGTAGGGAAGACTATCGATATTTCCATCGGAAGCCATAAAGAGACATATACTGTGTGCGGCTTTTTTAACAGTATTATGATGGGGTCGCATAATTGCACACTGACAGAAATCGTACTTACGGAAGATAAATATGCGGAGCTTGAAAGCAGCAAATGGGCGCCACGGGCAACGCTGTGCTCAGTGCGGTTGAAAGATCAATCGGAAAATCTCAACTATGAAGCGTCGCTGAAAGCCGCAGTTTCAGAACAGCAGCCTAATATCAATATGATAAGCAACTGTTATGATATCGTTTGGCAGGCCCGCTATATTTCCCAGATGATCTGTTCAGGAATTATGAGTGCTATGGCATTTTTCGTGCTTCTGATCGCCCTTGTGGTGATTGTATCGAATATCGTCAATTATATACAGGTTAATATGAGAAATCTTGGTGTGCTGAAAGCCACGGGTTATACATCAGGGCAGTTAATCTGTTCATTATTATTACAGTTTTTAAGTCTGACTCTGTTGTCGGCTCTTGTGGGTATTGGACTGTCATACCTTCTGTTTCCCTCCGTCAACTCAATGATGATCGCACAGACGGGAATCCCCTATTCTATGCGCTTCCTGCCACTGCCCTTTATAATTTCACTTACCATTCTGGGTGGTGCTGTCGCCTCTGCTGTATGGTTTGCGTCACGCAGAATCAAAAAGATTGAACCCATCGTTGCACTTCGCTCCGGTATTCAAACACACAATTTTAAAAGCAATCGTATTCCTCTTGAAAAGACAAAAGCGCCTCTTAACCTAGCTCTTGCTTTAAAGACCGCGCTTTTAGGATTAAAACTTAATATCACTGTCTGTATCACAATGCTTGTGTTGTCCCTTATAGTAGTTTTTTCTGGATTGATGACAAAAAATGTGATCATGGACAGGCAGCCATTTGTCGATTTGATCATAGGTGAAACCGCGGACAGCTGTATCAGTGTACAGGCTGATGCGGAGAATGACTTTTTACGCGAAAGGAACGCAGACAGCCGTGTGGAAAAGATCTATCTTTATAGTTCTTTAAAGGTATCCCATGTGGGAGGTGCAGAGCTTATGGCGACGCTTTGCGATGATTTTTCCAAAGCAAACAATCAAAGTGTCGTATTTGAGGGAAGATTTCCGAGATACGATAACGAAATCGCAATCGCCGCAAAATATGCAAAAGAAAGCGGGTTGAAAATTGGAGATGAGATTGAAATAACAGCAAACGGAAAACAGGAAAAGTATTTGATCTGTGGTTTTACACAGATCAGCAACAATCTCGGCAGGGATTGTTTATTTACCCGGAAAGGTTATGAGCGGTTAGGAACACTCAGGTATACAAGCTATTATCTTAATCTTTTAGACGGAACAGATATCGATGCGTTTAATTCCGAAATGAAGGAAATATATAAGGGTAAAGTGAACTCGGTTATAAATATTCAGGCAATAATGGAGGGCACAGGAGGTGTCTATGTTTCTCTCATGACAATTATTGTGATTGTTATCCTTATACTGTCTGTGATTATTATCGTTTTTGTATTGTATCTGCTTGTGCGCACAATGCTCAATAATAAACAGATGGATTATGGTATCCTGAAATCTCTAGGATTTACGACGGGCCAACTGATCCTGCAGACTGCTATGTCATTTATGCCTGCTGTTATTTTATCTGCCATAGCCGGATTAATACTGAGTAGTCTGATCATTAATCCGTTGACCGCATTGTTTTTAAATGGTATCGGAATTTTAAAATGCACATTTACAGTGCCGATTGGATTGATCGCGGCTGCTGGCGGTGGACTTGTGCTGTTTGCTTTTGTGACTGTATGCATTTTGTCTTTAAAAATAAGGAAAATTGCACCGAGAGCATTGCTTTCGGGAGAATAAAAAGAAGGTAGGAAAGCATGTCGGATCTTTTCCGTTTTCTCCATATACCGTGCAGGATAACTCTCCGTCTTTGATAATAGATAATACCCACGGTTATAATAATCACTTTTTTGGTTATATTGAAAGATAAAAATTTGATTTATTCTCCACGAATAATGGTATTATAAAAAAAGTTTCGTATCAATGCCAATGGAAATAAACTGGATGTCTGGCTGATCTATCAATGTGCGGAATGTAAACATACTCTGAATCTTACCATTTATGAATGGAAGAAGGTCTCTTGTATACCAAAGGAAGAATATCAGTGTTTTTTGGACAATGATGAACAGTTTGCGGAAATGTATGGAAAAAGTATGCAGTTATTTCGGACAAATAATGTGGAGATTGTTTCTGACAGACTACAGTATGACTTTGTTATGGAGCATGAAATCATAGAAAACAGTGGATTTGGAGATCAGATTGTGGTGACGGTAAAGAATCCTTATCAATTTTTCTGAGTCCTGAATCGACTTACCTTCATGTACATAATTACTGCGTTCAGAATAACATAATTTTATTTTTTGCATTGCTTCATTATTTTGCACGCCTCAATATCTTCGCAATGCCTGTCTTGCGGGAAAATCCATCCCGCAAGTCCGCGTGCTTCGCACTATAAAGCAAAAAATCCAGAAAAAAATTTGAGTAAACTCAACTTTTTCTGGATTTTTCACTTTGCATTGCTTCATTATTCGCGAGTACTCCCAGCAGGAATCGAACCTGCAACTAGCCCTTAGGAGGGGCTTGTTATATCCATTTAACTATGGGAGCATGTTGGGCAGCTTCATAGCTACCCTTCTATTTTAAATAAAATCATGCATTTAGTCAATCCCTAAATAGAGAAAATCTTTCAGGCTTTACTTTCATATTAATAATAATGAAAATCTGAAAAGGTGCAGCTTCCGCCAGCGGTCTTTGTGCTGTACATAAAAAGCGCTACCCGGCAGCCTGTAAAATGATCTAATGTAAAGGCGAGTTTGTGGGGGGTGCCCACAGGACGCCAGTTGTCGCCTTTCAGATAAGAAAACTGAACTTCATCCTTCATATCTGTAAAATCTGCCGTCATGCAGATAGAGACGATGGGACCATCCAGCGGCAGCCGAAAGGTTTCATTTCCTGGCAAAGTATCTTTGTCTGTCATGTTCTGTGGTATATCTCCCACATTCCGTTCTGTGAGGATGAGAAAATACTGCTGGTTTTCTCTGGTGACTGCCAGATGTGCATAACTGCTCTGGAAGGCGCAGAGACCAGCTATATCTCCGTCCTTTAACCGGGAGGCGTCTATTTTTACGGAAGCCTTTGTTTGTGGATAACGTGTTCTTTGGGTTAAAGTATTCACAGCTTGTGGAATATTTGTGGATAACTTGTCGGTCTGAATCGTATAGGTTGTGGATGAAAGTTTGTATAGTGCGGAATCAGGCAGATGATTCCACTGCCACTGAAGATTTAGGTTCCCGCTTTCATCTGTAAAATTGCTGGTAAATAGAGATTCATAGGAGTGTTCTGGCCGAAGGGATGGAAGATGGATCTCCTTTGGAACCACGCCCTGCTCACCGAATACCGGAAAATCATTTTCAAAATATATAGGAATTAATACAGGAATCCTCCCCACTGCACCACTATCCTGAAAAAGTATGGAAAACCATCTGCCATCCGGGGTATCCACGATACCACCCTGGGCAATTCCCTGATTGTGAAAGCCCATATCATCATCCAGTACGTCTCTGCCCTGGAACTCGCCAGTCAGAGAATCGGAGACGAAACATGCCTGGGTACGGCGCTGGCTGCCGGTGTCCGGCCAATGGATAAAAAATAAATAATATTTCCCATTGATGTGGTAGATGTGGGTACCTTCGTATCCCAGGCGGATTTTACCAGTATCCTTTAAAAGCAGTCGGTGAAGGCCGCCTTCCAGAGGACCGCTGAGATCAGGTTTAAGTTCTGTTATGTAGATCTCTGTATTTCCGTAGACGATATATACCCGGTCTTCATCGAATAGGAGTGAGGCATCATGGTAAAAGCCTTCAATCTCCTGGCGCTTCCAGGAGCCTTCGATGTCTGTCGTGTAAAAGAGGTAGGTTTTGTGCACATCGTTTGCCACAAAGCAGACGTAAAAAGTGCCAGCGTGACAGCGCAGGCAGGGAGCCCACATGCCCTGTCCATAGATCCCTCTGTTGTCTGTCAGCCGGGCAGCGTCTGTATCTTCCAGAATATCATACAGATAGCTGACGAGTTCCCAGTTCATCAGGTCGTAGGAACGCAGAATAGCGCCACCTGGAAAATAATGCATGGTGGTGCTGAGCATATAATAGGTATCATTTACCCGGATCACATCAGGATCCGGGTAGTCGCATTTAATAATTGGATTTTGCATGATAATTCCTTTTCTTTCTAACATTGGTGCCATGGTACTGAGTAAAGCGAATAAAGTTAATTATAAGAGATCAGCAATCTCGTAAATCAGTTTTTCGGTCTTTTCCCAGCCAAGGCATGGATCTGTGATGGATCTGCCATAAACACCTTCACCAATCTTTTGGCAGCCATCTTCAATATAGCTTTCAATCATAAGTCCTTTTACCATAGTTCTAATGTCGTTGGAAAAACGTCGGCTTTCCAGAACTTCCCTGGAGATCCGGATCTGTTCTTTGAAGCGTTTGCCGGAGTTATTGTGGTTGGTGTCGATGACCACAGCCATATTGTCCAGATTACGCTGGCAGTATATCTCGTGGAGTAGGAGGAGGTCTTCATAATGGTAGTTCGGAAGGCTTTTTCCGTGTTTGTTTACACTTCCCCGCAGGATCGCATGGGTGTATGGGTTTCCCTCCGTCTCCACTTCCTGCTGGCGGTAGATAAAATGATGGCTGCATTGGGCAGCTTCAATGGAGTTCAGCATAACCGTCAGGTATCCGCTGGTTGGATTTTTCATTCCACAGGGGACGGAGATGCCGCTGGCGGTGAGGCGGTGCTGCTGATTTTCCACAGAGCGGGCGCCGATCGCCACATAGGAAAGAACATCGGAAAGATATTCATAGTTTTCCGGATAAAGCATTTCATCGGCGCAGGTCATACCAGTTTGTTCTACTACTGCCACATGGGTCTGGCGGATAAGATGAAGCCCCTCCAGCATATCTTCTTTTTTTTCAGGATCTGGCTGGCTTGCCATCCCCTTGTAGCCCTTTCCTGTCGTCCGGGGTTTATTAGTATATACCCGTGGTACGATAAATATCTTGTCTGCTACTTTTTCCTGGATCGCAGCCAGACGAAGGGTGTAGTCGATCAATGCTTCTTCGTTGTCGGCAGAACAGGGACCAATGATCAGTGCAAAAAGATCACTTCTGCCTGCCAGTATATCTTTCAGGATACAATCCTTTTCAGCTTTAATTTTTCTCGCCTTCTCTGAGATCGGAAATTCATTTTTGATCTCATCAGGGTTTGGTAAATTTCTTAATACTTTCATATTTTTCCTTCTTTCTCATTTCCCATCATGCCTCTGGCATGGCACAGATAATTCTAGCATTGAAAAAGAAGGATGTCAAGGAAAGCACTGTATTTCCCGGAATTAATAAAAAAAGATCGAAATAAATATAAATTTGTGTTAAAATAAGTGCTAAAGGGACTTAAAATAAATTCTGATGAAACTTAAATGTGCAAAAGCGTGCACCAAAATAATGTTAAAATGATTTAAAAATGCAGAAGCGAGGAAAGATATGAAAAAAAGTTCTGTGGCGTTAAGACTGCGGAAAAGCAGGAATATGTTTGTCTTGATAGCAGTAGCGCCCATCGCTGCTATGATCTTAATGGTGATCTTGTTTGTATATGGTGAGCTCCAGGGTATCAAAGCGACATATCATATTGATTCTGAGAAGATTGACTCTCCCTATACGATCTTTGACAAGGTATTGCTGCTGAATTCTTATACCAAATATGATTTTTTAGAGCTTCAGGATACTGCGCTTAGAAATCCGACAGTTTTTCTGGATGAAGAATTTCTAAAAAAAGAAAATGAGATGCTGAAAAACAAATACTCATTTCTAGCTGTTATTTTGGATGGGGAATTTACTTATTTTGGAAATAAGCAGTATTATGACCAGACAGGTATGGGTGTCCTGATGGGAAGAAATAACGTTTATGGAAATAATGCCCAATATCTGGACGCCGGTTCCCAACGTTTTCTTTTGAAAAAGCTTGGGCTCTATCTCCCGGACGGACGCATTGGAAGCGTATGTATTGTCACGGATCTGAATATAAATTTACCCCATATTACTATTTTTACAATAGGCTTGATCTGTATGGTTATAATTATTTCTGTACTTGTAATTATTGCGATTATCGGTTATGCTTATTATAATATTGTTATTCCCATCCGTAAATTGCAGGCAGCAGTCATCCGTATAGCCAATGGGGAGATGGATTATAAGATCCAGACCAATGAAACCAATGAGTTTACGGAGCTGTTTAAAGATTTTGATGGGATGAGGATTGCCTTGAAGGAATCTATTGAAGAGAGAAACAAAGCGGACGCCTTGACGAAGGAAGTAATTGGGAATATTTCCCATGACTTAAAGACACCGCTGACTGCTATTAAAGGCTATGCAGAGGGAATTCTGGATGGAGTGGCGTCAACACCAGACCGGATGGAACGATATGTCAGGACGATACATTCAAAGGCCTCGGATATGGCAGGTCTTGTGGATGAGCTCTCTTATTTTACAAAGATTTATCAAAAAAAAGAAACTTTTCGTTTTGCAGAGGTAAATGTAAACCGCTATTTCGGGGAGTGTATCAGCGATATGGTATTGGATCTTGAGACCAGAGAGATTCAGCTGCTATATCAGTGCTATGTGGATGAAGATACCCGGATCGTGCTTGATACGGATAAGATAAAAAGAGTTATCTCGAATATAGTGGGGAATGCAGTAAAATATATAAACCGCACCCAGGGTATGATTTTGATTCGGATCACATATGAAACAGACTGGATCACTGTGATGATCAGAGATAATGGAAAAGGGATTGAAAAAGAAGAACTGCCCTATATATTTGACCGGTTTTACCGTACAGACAGTTCCAGAAATTCACGGACCGGAGGAAGCGGACTTGGACTTGCCATTGCAAAGAAGATTGTGGATGAACATGGTGGAAAAATATGGGCAGAGAGTGAGCTGGATCAGGGAACAGCGATATATTTCACCATTCCCATATACCATTCCCAGGTTGAGGAATAGCAAACAGAATGGAGGATATAATGAAGAAAATATTGATCGTGGAAGATGAGCTGCCTATTGCGGAGCTGGAAAAGGATTACCTTGAGCTGAGTGGTTTTGAAGTTGTTATAGAGACAGATGGAAAGCGGGGATATGAGCTGGCGAAAGATGGAGATTTTAATCTGATCATCCTGGATCTTATGCTGCCAAATATGGATGGTTTTGAAATCTGCCGCAAGCTTCGTGATGTTACAGAGATACCTGTCATTATGGTTTCTGCAAAAAAAGAGGATATTGATAAGATCCGGGGACTTGGTCTTGGGGCAAATGATTATATGACGAAACCTTTTAGTCCGAGCGAACTGGTGGCGAGGGTGAAGGCTCATCTGGAGCGCTATAATAAATTAATTGGAACTGCAGTTAAAGTGGAAAATGAAGTGATCACGACAGGAGGCCTTAAGATTGACCGGACGGCAAGAAGGGTTTATGTGGATGGTGTGGAGAAATCCTTGACCACAAAAGAATTTGACCTTTTGTTTTTTCTTGCCAAAAATCCCAACCATGTTTTTTCCAAGGAGGAACTTCTTGAAGAGGTGTGGGAACTCAGCCCGGTGGGAGCGGATATCGCCACGGTGACGGTGCACATAAAAAAAATTCGTGAAAAGATAGAAAAGGATACCCAGAATCCGCAGTATATCGAGACTGTGTGGGCGGTGGGATATCGTTTTATTGTAAAGGAATAATATTCAGCCCTTTTTGACAATACTATGATGGAGGCTTGCGGTTTTCAGCCGGGGCATACGTACAAATGGGATTGTGAAAGGGGATAAACACATGAGATATAACGGAAGATGGAGAAACCTTCTAATCATTCTGGGAACTGCCGGAGTAGTATATATCAGCTTTTATTATCTGCTCCCTCTGGTGGTTCCCTTTGTATTTGCTTTTGTATTTGCCAGAGCCATTCGTCCGGTGGTTGAAAAGCTACATAGATTCAGCCATATCAATGAAAAAGTGTGCACGGTGCTGATTGTAGTGCTGATGTTAGGGGCAGCAGGATGTTTTCTTTTCTATATCGGATATATCTGCATCGGTCAGCTTACAGAGATGTTAAGGCATACCCCTGCCCATATGGGAGGGTGTATGCAGATCTGCCAGAGAGCCTGCACCGGTATGGACAATCTTCTGGGGCTGGGAGCAGGGGAATCTTATGCCTGGGTGGAAGGCTGTATTTCTAACATGGATGCGCAGATATCTTCCACATATATTCCGAAACTTACAGGATATATTCCCGGAATGCTGGTGACACTGGGAGAATGGGGTGCCGGATTTGTCGTATTTATCATGGCGACTCTGCTGATTTCTTTTGACCGGGATAATGTACTGCGCTACCGCAGCCTTATGCCCTATATCCGCCGGCTGAAAGAGACTGGTTTCGCCTATCTGAAAGCCCAGGGAATTATTATTTTTATTGTAGCTGCCATAAGTGCACTGGGATTGTATATTATGGGAAGCAATTATGCGATCCTGTTTGGTATCGTGATCGGGGTGGTGGATGCTTTTCCAGTGCTGGGAAGCGGGAGCATTCTGGTTCCCTGGGCAGTGTTCCAGCTGGTGCAGAAGGACTATTTTCAGGGGGCAGTGCTTCTAACACTTTATGTAATCACCATGTTGATCCGCGAGATCATGGAACCCCGCCTCATGGGGAAAGAACTGGGATTAAAGCCTTTGTATATGCTGATATCTGTCTATGTGGGTATCAAATTGTTTGGGATTGGGGGCATTCTGCTTGGACCCATTGGGCTGACGATCCTGAAGACAACGGCGGAAACCAGCACAACGACTTCCCGATAGCCCAGTGATACTGTCCAGCTGGAACGGCTGCCGCACCAGCTGAAAAAATGGTCAGATTCCCCAAAAATTCGTTTGTGGCCAGGCATACATTTTCTTCCTCCTTCATAGAATGATAAAGCATAAAGGAGGGGTATCAGTGGAGGATAGACAGGAATCTGCAATCGCAGCCTATGATCTGGCGGTACGAAAAAGGTACCGTTCCCGTGGAGGGTGGATGCTGGAGACGAATACAGGGCTGAAGCTTTTGAGAGAATACGAAACGATCAGTGGTCATTTTGCCGTAGAAAATGAAATAAAGGATTTTCTTGTCCAGCAGGGATTTGCCCAGGTAGACCAGGTGATCGCAAACAGTGAAGGAATGCTGGTGACGGAACTTGAGTCCGGGGAGAAATATGTTCTCTATCAGTGGTTTGCCGGAGATGAATGTAATCTGAAAGAAATAAACTGCCTGATGGCGGCGGGTCAAAATCTGGGAAAGCTTCATAAAATGCTTGCTGATTATCAGAGAAAACAGGAAGATCCACAGGGGGAGACAGATCAGCTGGAAGAACGCTGGGAGCTTCTGGATCAGTTCCAAAAGCATAACCGTGAGCTGAAACGGGTAAATGGTTATCTGAAAAATAAAAAACGTAAAAACGAATTTGAAATATATGCCATCAACTGTTTTAAGGATTATTATGAAAAGGCATGTGAGGCGGCGGAACGCCTGGAAAATTGTGCATTTTACAAAAAGATACGGGAAGGAAGCGGTGAGGTGTGCCATGGGGACTATAATTATCACAATCTGATTATGACCCGTACCGGAGTGGCTACCACCGGCTTTGAAAAGTCCGGGACCGGAATCCAGCTTTTGGATCTGACGTACTTTATGAGAAAAACCTTAGAAAAAAATGGATGGCGCCGGGAAGCAGGGGAAGCAGTGCTTAAAGGTTACCAGAAGGAAAATTCTTTGACGGAAGAACAACTGGAATTTGTGTACATTGTACTTCTGTATCCGGAAAAATATTGGAAACTGATGAATCATTACTATAACAAAAAGAAATCCTGGCTTTCTGCCAAAAGTCTGGAAAAACTTAAGGATGTAAGAAGTCTGGAAAAAAATAGGGAAAATTTTCTTCGTTTAAAGTTAAAATAGTGGAAGTTTTAGCATCGGCATGTTATACTATATATCAAGTGGTAACGGTTCTGGAATTATACCGTTATGAGTAAGGAACGATGGGAGAAAAACAGCATGAGAGACAGAATGTTCCAGGGGATGGTGTTGATTCTGGCAGTATGCCTTCTGGTGCCGGGCTGTGGTAAAACCAGAGGTCAGCACGTGCAGCAGCAGAATCCCAATGCCGCTGTGACTTACGAAAAAGGAAAAGATTTTGTGGGAGTAGTTAAAAAAGTGGATACAGCGGGGAAAAAGATTACATTTTATAACACAGGGACAGAGGAAGAGCGGATCTGTGATTTCAGTGGCGGAACGGAGATCCTGACCCCGAATGAAAAGCAAATATCTGTAGAATCTCTGGAGGCAGGCCAGGTAGTGGATGTATATCTTTCTGAGACGACAAAACGGTTGACAAGGATACAGCTGTCTTCAGATATTCTGCAGTTTGAGAATGCAAAAAAACTGCTGGTCAATGCGGACGAGAAATATATCGAGTTAAATGATGTGCGGTATCGTTATGGAAGCGGTTTTTCTGCTTTTTCGGAGGGAGAGGTCATTGATATCCAGGAGATCGCGCCCACAGATGAAGTCACATTCCGGGGAGTAAAGGGTAAAGCGTATTCTCTGGTGGTCACCAGAGGACACGGATATATCAAGCCTGACAAGTATAAGGATTTTATCGGCGGCACTATGACAGTGGGCGGCATGATGATCCTGCCAGTTACCGAAAATATGCTGGTTCCGGTGCCGGAAGGGACCTATGAGGTAACTATGAAAAATGGAGATTTTAGCGGCGGACGATCGGTAAAGATTGAGAGAGACAAGCAGCTGGTGCTGGATATGTCTCTGTTTAAAAGTGTGGAAAAAAATAAAGGGCAGGTCGTTTTTAATATCAATCCGGAGGGAGCAGAGTTATATGTCAATGGATCCCCCGCAGACTATTCCAAGCCGGTTTCTCTTAAATACGGAAAACATTCGATAAAGGTTGTATTGGATGGATATACTACTTATACAGGAGTACTGGATGTGCAGTCGGCAAATCCTACGGTACAGATCAATCTTGCAGATGAAGAGGCGGAGGTCAAGGGAGACTCTAAGGATACCAGTGTTTCCAAAGAGAATTCATCCCAGGATTCTCAAAACTCGGACAAGTATGACAACCTTCATGAGATCAAGGTAACGACTCCTGCAGGTGCCAGTGTGTATATGGATGGCATCTACAAAGGAAAAGCTCCCTGCAGTTTTGCGAAAAAGATCGGCACAGTGACGATCACACTGTCGAAGGACGGTTTTGTAACCAAGAGTTATACGGTCACTACGATGGATGACAGCAAAGATGTGGAGTGGAGTTTTCCGGATCTGGTGAGTACAGCGGTAGGTTAATGAGAAGTTTTATTTTTTGTAAATGCAGAATTGATAGTTAAATCCTGCCATTGATAGATGGCAGGATTATGAAATAAAGGTAAAAAGGAGGATATGAATATGGGTTACATGGAGACTTATAAGGAGTGGATTGACAATCCTTATTTTGATGAGGAGACCAAAAAAGAATTACAGGGGATCGAGGGAAATGAAACCGAGATCAAAGAACGTTTTTATGCGGATCTTGAATTTGGTACAGCCGGTCTGAGAGGAGTGATCGGTGCAGGTACGAACCGGATGAATATCTACACGGTCAGGAAGGCAACCCAGGGGCTGGCAAATTACATAATCAGTCAGAAGGGACAGGACAGAGGCGTGGCGATCGCTTTTGATTCCAGGCGTATGTCGCCGGAATTTGCAGATGAAGCAGCATGCTGTCTGGCAGCGAATGGCATTAAAGCTTATGTATTTGAGAGCCTGCGTCCGACGCCGGAGCTGTCTTTCGCTGTACGGGAGCTGGGCTGCATATCCGGAATAAATATTACAGCCAGCCATAATCCGCCAGAATACAATGGCTACAAAGTATACTGGGAAGATGGCGCCCAGATCACACCGCCCCATGATACTGGTATTATGGATGAGGTAAAGGCAGTGACAGATTATGCCACAGTAAAGACCATGGACAAAGAAGAGGCAGTAAACGCTGGCTTATATGTGACCATTGGCGCTGATGTGGATGACCGGTATATGGAGGAGCTTAAGAAAAATGTGCTTCATCCAAAATGCATCAAAGAAGTTGAAAAGGATCTTCGCATTGTCTACACACCGCTTCATGGTACAGGAAATCTTCCGGTCCGCAGGATATTAAAAGAGCTTGGTTTTACAAACGTATATGTTGTACCAGAACAGGAACTTCCGGATGGTGAATTCCCGACAGTGAGCTATCCGAATCCGGAAGCAAAGGAAGCTTTTGAACTCGCTCTTAAGCTTGCCGAAGAAAAGGATGCCGATCTGGTGCTTGCTACAGACCCGGATGCCGACCGTCTGGGGGTATATGTAAAGGATACCAGTTCAGGGGAATACATCTGTCTCACCGGAAATATGTCTGGTGCATTTCTGGCAGATTATGAGATTGGTCAGAAACTGGCGCTGGAAGGAACGCTTCCCAGTGACGGAATGCTTGTAAAGACGATTGTTACGACGAATTTAGTTGATGCCATTGCCGGGTATTATAATATTGATGTGAAGGAATGTCTTACCGGCTTTAAGTGGATTGGAAAAGAGATCTTAAAAACGGAGCTCACCGGCAAGGGAAGTTATCTCTTTGGATTTGAGGAAAGTTATGGATGTCTGATCGGCACCCATGCCAGGGATAAGGATGCCATCGTGGCATCGATGGCGCTGTGTGAGGCGGCGGCTTATTATAAAAAACGCGGAAAGACAATCTGGGATGCCATGATTGATATGTATGATAAATATGGCTATTATAAAGATGATGTGATCGCCATCACCCACAAAGGAATTGAGGGGCTGGAGAAAATCCGTTCCATTATGGAAGGGCTGCGCAATGATCCTCCGGTACGTTTTGGAGATTATGAGGTACTGGCAGTGAGAGACTATGAGATGGACACCGTGAAAAACCTAAGTACTGGAGAAGTTAGCACTACAGGGCTTCCGAAGTCAAATGTATTGTATTTTGAGCTTACTTCGGATGCCTGGATCTGCATCCGTCCATCGGGAACAGAGCCGAAGATTAAGATCTATTTTGGTGTGGTGGGAACAAGTATGGAAGATGCAGATGAAAAGTCAGCCGGACTCGCTAAGATCGTAAAGGAGACACTAATGTAAATTGAGATAAGGGGCGCAAATATGACAAATAAGACATTAAAGGCATGGATGAATCCTGCTTTGCTGGAGGAGATGGATGAAGGGGTGCTGAATGCACCCCAGGATCTCCTGGGCATGCATTATTATGACGGGGTCCAGTTATTCATCGTCAGACGTCCGAAGGCGCAGAGAATATGGATCACCAATGTAGAGGGTGACGAAGCTAGTGAGATGGAGGAGCTGGACAGTGAGCTGGGGCTCTTCGGTCTGGAGATCAAGGCAAAGACAAAACAGCTAAAAGATTACCGGGTGAGGATCGAGTATGGTGAGAACGATGTGGTAGAGACCGCGGATCCTTATAATTTTTCGCCGGTTATTACGGATTTTGACTGTTATATCTTTGGAGAGGGAAAAAATTATAAGATTTATGACAAATTTGGTGCCCACGAGGAGACTATCAACGGAGTCAAAGGTACAAGATTTGCTGTGTGGGCGCCGGATGCCAGAAGCGTCAGTGTGGTGGGCAGCTTCAATATGTGGGATGGAAGGCTTCATACCATGAGACTGCTGGGACCGACAGGAGTTTATGAATTGTTTATCCCTGGCGTTGCAGAGGGCGGTATATACAAATACCAGATCACTACCCGCAGTGGAGAACTGGTCTATAAGACGGATCCTTATGGCAACTATGCTGAACTTCGTCCGGGGAATGCTTCTGTGGTCACTTCTCTGGAGGGGTATGAGTGGAACGATGCTTCTTATATGAAGGAACATGAAAAGAAAACCAGAGAGGTCAGGGAGAGGAACCCCATGAATATTTATGAGGTTCATCTTGGTTCCTGGAAGAAGCGAATCGAAGACGATGACAATGGATTTTATTCTTATCCGGAGCTGGCTCAGATGCTGGGGGATTATCTGGTTGAGATGGAGTATACCCATGTGGAGCTGATGGGAATTGCAGAATATCCCTTTGACGGTTCCTGGGGATATCAGGTAGGATGTTACTATGCACCTACCAGCCGGTATGGTACGCCGAAGGATTTCATGTACTTTGTAGACGAAATGCATCGCCGGGGCATAGAGGTGATCCTAGACTGGGTGCCGGCGCATTTTCCAAAGGACGCTCATTGTCTGGGGAACTTTGACGGCAAGGCTGTGTACGAGCATCCTGACCGCCGGCGGGGAGAACATCCTGACTGGGGAACCTACATCTTTGATTATGGAAGAAAAGAGGTTCAGAATTTTCTCGTGGCAAATGCCCTGTTCTGGATTGAGAAGTTCCATATCGACGGGCTTCGTGTGGATGCGGTGGCGTCCATGCTCTATCTGGATTATGGAAAACAGGACGGTGACTGGCTGCCAAATAAAGATGGTGGCAATGAACATTATGAGGCTGTGGAATTTCTGCGCCATCTGAACAGGGCGGTGGAAAAGGACCATCCTGGGGCGTATATTATCGCAGAGGAGTCTACAGCGTGGCCGGGTGTGACAAGTGATGTAGAAAAAGGAGGACTTGGTTTTTCCTTTAAATGGAATATGGGATGGATGAATGATTTTCTGGAATACATGAAGCTGGATCCATATTTTAAGCAGTTTCATCATGACCAGCTCTGTTTCAGTCTTTCCTACCATCTCAGTGAAAAGTATATCCTTGTGCTGTCCCATGATGAGGTAGTTCATGGAAAATGTTCGCTGTTAAATAAGATGCCAGGACTGGCAGGAGATAAGTATGCAGCGCTGAAAGCTGCCTTTGGATTCATGTATGGCCATCCGGGCAAAAAGCTTTTGTTTATGGGCCAGGAATTTGCCCAGCAGCGGGAGTGGAGTGAGACGAGGAGCCTTGACTGGTATCTTATGGATGAGGCGCCGCATCGGCAGATCCATCAGTTTATTCATGATTTTAACCATTTGTATAAAGAATATGGGGCGCTTTGGTATAATGACAGCGACGTCATAGGATTTGAATGGATGGACTGTGCGAGACCGGAGACCAGTACGGTGGCGTTTGTGCGCCGGGGAAAGACAAAGACAAAGCAGCTTATGTTTATCCTGAACTTTACGCCAGTGGAACATGCGAAGTATAAAGTGAAGGCTCCATGTAAAGGCAAATATACAGAGATATTGAATTCGGATGATGTAAAATATGGCGGACAGGGAAGAATAAATACAAAGCCGGTCACCGCAAAAATAAAGAAAAAGCTGCCGAAGGCAGGCGAAGGGAAGCCCCCGGCTCCGGTTTCTAAAGAGCCGGAGTACGAGATCGAATGTTATCTGCCGCCGCTGTCAGTGGTAGTTCTGGAGTATAATTACAATGGATAAATAAGTTGTGCTAATGATAAGAGAGACGTACAGGAAGGCAGGAGGAAATTGGAATGCTGGAAATCAAACCAAGTATTGAGATCATAGACATGGACAGTTATGAGAATATTTTGAAAAAGATTGAGAGGATTGGCCGAGTATGTTATAAGAGTGAGGGTAAGATCACAGAGGATTCGGCGGAAAAATTTATCCGTGCGCTTTTGACAAGACAGCATGAATCTGTGATTGAGCATGAATCCGTGACCATCCGGATGATCTGTGACCGGGGAGTGAGCCATGAGATCGTGCGCCATCGTATCGCAAGTTACAGCCAGGAGAGCACCCGTTACTGTAACTATGCCGGGGATAAGTTTGACAATCAGATTACGGTGATCGATCTTGCCAGCGGTTTTGAATATGATCTGTCCAAAGAAAATGACAAGGCAAAATACGAGGTCTGGAGGAAGGCGATGGAAGATACAGAAAAGGCATATTTCCGAATGCTTGAACTGGGTGCTTCTCCTCAGGAGGCGCGGTCCGTGCTTCCGAATTCATTGAAGACGGAGATCGTGGTTACGATGAATCTACGTTCCTGGAGAAATTTTTTCAGGCTGCGTGTAGATTCCCATGCACATCCGCAGATGCGGGAGGTGGCGGAACTGGTATATAACGAATTCCAGAAAAAGCTTCCAGTCTTTGTTTCGGGTCTGGAGATAGAGTAAAGGCGTCAGCGCTAAAGGAAACTATTGGCAAAGTGCAGGTAAGGGTTATGGTTGAGAAAACAGCGTATTATATGTCATCTTCCAATGGAACAGACAAGCTTCATCTGGTGGAGTGGAAGCCGGAGGGAGAGGTACGGGGAATCCTGCAGATTTCCCACGGAATGATAGAATATATCGACCGCTACGACCGTTTTGCCAGGTTTATGGCAGAAAGAGGATTTGTGGTGATCGGAAACGATCATCTTGGGCACGGCGAAACGGCGGCAGAAAAGAATTACGGGTACTTTGCCCCGAAGGATGGGAGCGGCTATGTAGTCCGTGACCTGCACCGGGTGAGCCAGTATGCCCGCAGAAAATACACAGATGTACCATTTATTCTCATGGGGCACAGTATGGGCTCTTTTATGGCGAGACGTTATGCCATGACTTATGGGAAGGAGCTGGATGGCCTGATCCTTATGGGGACAGGAAGCAAACCAGAATTTCTCTTAAAAGTGGGCAGAGTGCTTGTGGGAGCGCTGATCCGTATAAAGGGAGAAAGGGCTCGCAGCTGGCTTCTGGAAAAACTTTGTTTTGCCATGTATAACGCCCGGATCAGACCAGCTCGTACGCCATCGGACTGGCTGTCAAGGGATGAGAAGGAAGTGGACAAGTACCGGGCACATCCCTATTGTAATTTTACTTTTACTTTAAATGGGTACCGTACCTTATTTGAGGCGATTTCGTTTGTTCAGGATAAGGAAAATATCCATCGCCTGCCCCATTCTCTTCCCATGCTTTTTGTGGCGGGGCAAGAGGATCCGGTGGGGAATTATGGTAAAAGCGTCAAAGCGGTGGCGCAGGGTTATCAAGACGCCGGTGTGGTGGATGTAACCTGTCGCCTCTATCCAGGAGCAAGGCATGAGCTCCTGAATGAGCTGGATTATGAGACGACCCAGGAGGACATCTGGGACTGGATCGCCAAGCGGTGGTTTACGTAGCTCAATGCTGCTATTGAGCTACGAATATATTTGGCTGGTTAATTTTGTTCTGGCCAAAATTGTTTCATATAGCTCTCAAGTACAGGAAAGGGTGCCGGTCCAGCAGACAGCACATATTGGTGAAAGGATTTTTCCGAGAAATTCTTTCCCAGCTGTTTTCTGGCGGCATCTTTTAATTTGGCAAATTCCATATAACCAATGGTATATTTCAGGTAAGAGCCGGGTTCGTCGACAATATTTTTGTATAGGGAATGGGCGGTATCTTCTGGATAATTCCCATTCTGGTTCAAAAACTCTAATACTTTCTCTTCATCCCAGCCATAATAATGGATCCCGATATCACAGATGCCATAAATGCAGAGAGAAACGATCATATTATTTCTCAAAATCCCTACCTCATCCTTTGAGTAACCCAGATATTTATATGAATACAGTTCGGCATATGTCGCCCAACCCTCGGTATAACCGCTGAAATTCAGGGCGTAGGAGAGAAGGGGATGATTTTGCTGGCGGTGGAAGACATTCTGGTAAAGGTGTCCGGGGTAGCCCTCATGGGCAAGAGTGGTGGAAATATCTGAGCCGGCAAACCGGCTGCTGTTGTTGATGTATATGGAATTTTCTGTAAATGCGTCCAGGGGCGGCGTCAGGTAAAAGGCGGGACTAAGATAATCTTCCAGCGACTTATCCACATAAGAAACCGTAAAATTTACGTCGGCAGCCTGGGGGAAGTCCTTGAGAATGGCGGTGGAAAGAGAACTCAGCTGTTCTTCGGGAGAAAGATTTCCGGAGGTTTTCGTACTCAGACCACTGAAAAGAGCGGGATCTTTCTTTGCATAGGATAGCAGGGTATTTCTGGATTTATGGAGTCTGTCATTCAAAATCTGATAGTACTCTTCCACACCAGTGGAGGAACCGGTCTCCTGGGCGAAAAGATGGCTGTAGTATTCTTTTCCCTTTGGATAGGAAGAAAGGGCGCCATCCGTTCCTGCCATGGCAGAGATGACATTCAGCCCGTGGATCAGCTTTTCATAGGCGGGGGTGATACAGGTACGTACCAGTTCCTTATTTTTACTGCGATAATTTTTCCTTGTACTGCTGTCAAGGAATGTACAGTTTTTGGTCCGGGAACGGAAGGAAGTAAGCAGGATCCTGCTACCATTGTTCTGGGTGAAGGAAAGACACTGTCCCGCGATGGTTTCCATTGTGTCCCGGCTGGGAAGCATATGTTCCTTCGCCTGGATCTCCAGGAAAGAGAGCACGGAGTCAAAGTATCCGGGGATGGATTCGAGCAGGGCAAAATAGTTTTCGATATCTTCCACAGAGTCAAAATTATATTCTGCTAAAAGAACCGGAAGCTGTGCCTGCAGTCCTGTGACCGGGGAAAGCGGCCGGGAAAACAGGATGAAGTCAGTGCCTTTTTTATCCATTTCCAGCGTATAGGTAAGGGAATCGTAGAGGAGCTGCTGTGGCAGTGTGAGTTCGGACTTGTCAAATTCTTTGAGAGTAAAGAGAAGATTTTCTGTCTCTGGCGCCGCATTTTTTAGGGAGTCGAGAGAAATGGGTGTAAATCCGCCACAAGTTGGGCTGATACCGTATTTGTCCGGTTTTGAAAGGGTATAATTCAGTGACAGGGCGTCAGAGGATACGGTTTCCCGGAAAAGCTGGTCTGTGAATTCTGTAAACTTTTTGCTTTCGGTGGATTGCGAAACCGTACTTTCTGGAGAAGTTTTACTGATTGCAGAACATGCTGTCAGCAGAAGGCTGGTGGCCAGGAGGATGGAAAAGAATAATTTTTGAAGGCTGTGCCTGATCGTTTTCATAAGAGTCACCCCAGGGGCAGAGCAATTGATATATTATATGGATAAAAGTTGGAAATATGAAAGAAGAAACCGTGGATTTCCTTTGCATTTTTGAGAAGATATGTTAAGATAACTTGTAAATAAAGACTAAAGCTGGCGGAAGAGAGAAGGTGATTATTTTGAAAAAGTCAGTGCCGATTGGTTTTGAAGATTTTAAGCGAATTATCGATGGAAATATGTACTATGTTGACAAGTCATTCATGATTAAAAATTTAATTGATAATATGGGAAGCGTTAATTTATTTACACGACCAAGGCGTTTTGGGAAAACATTAAATCTTAGTATGATAAGGAGATTTTTTGAAGAAGAACTGAATGAAAATGGAGAGAAAATTGAAAACGCTTATTTATTTGATGGATTAGACATTGCGGCATGTGGCGGGGAGTACATGGATCAGCAGGGAAGATATCCGGTGATCAATTTGTCACTGAAAGCTGCCAAGCAGCCTACATTTGAGATGGCGGTTGCCAGTCTTGTGGATGAGATTGCGAAGGAATATAAACGCCACGCATATATTCTGTCCTGGGAAGGAATTTCTGAAAATGATAAAACGCGGTTTAGGGCGGTAATGAATCAGAAGGCGCAGGATGTGGAATATGCAAAGGCACTGGATTTTTTATCATCTTGTCTTGCGAAATATCATGGAAAACGGACGATTATATTGCTGGATGAATACGATGTTCCTCTGGCAAACCGGGATGCAATTCCTAGACCGTATTGGTCTAATACTTCTTCCAACAGTATTGTTAAAGAACTGGTAGAGAATGCGGATTCAGAGGTGCGTCAGGAAATTGAAAAGCTGATTGCCGGAGGGACGATCAAAAAACCAGTGTATGAAGATATCACCTATGATCCAATTTATGATTCGCAGGATAATCTTTGGAACTTTCTTTATTTTACCGGCTATCTAAAGGCTGGCGGCGGAAGTCTTGAGGATGATACAAATTATATGAAACTTATGATTCCGAATACGGAAATCCGCACGATTTATAAGAGAACGATTCTTACATGGTTTGATAAAAGAGTTAAGAATCTGGAGCGCTCAGAATTAATTTTTGCTTTGGAAAAGGGGGATTGTGAGAAGATTGAAACATTTATTTCTAAACAGCTTTTAGATACGATTAGTTTTTATGACTATGCTGAGAATTATTATCATGGTTTTCTGGCAGGTATTTTGAAAGGAGCCGGGAAATATCTTGTTGTATCGAATCGTGAAAGTGGGACCGGGCGTCCGGATATCCTATTAAAAACACCATCTGTCCGGGGGGCTGCCGTCATACTGGAATTAAAAGTGTCGGACAGTTTTCAGGGAATGGAACAAGAGTGTAATAAGGCATTGAAACAGGTCGAGGAAATGGATTATGAGGCAGAACTTCGTGCCGAAGGGTATGACAATATAAAAAAATACGGTGTGAGTTTTTACCGGAAAGAGTGTATGGTGAGAAAGTAGGGGAAAACCAGGGCATAAAATACGGGAGTATGTCCCCCACAGGACCAGGCATCGGTGCAAATGAATTTGCCCAGGCGGCACAAGCTTGTGGAGTGGAATGAAGGTAAAGATTAAGTTATATATTGGGAAGTGAGATGCAGGCCTTGCTCAGAAAAGCCTTATATTTTATCGGTGTGGAGGACTATCGGAATTATATTTAGCCCAGTTAAAAAACATGGACAACATTAATAAACGAAAGAAAAAGCTTGCAAGTCTTTATATGGCTAGTCAGATGATAGCGGAGTATGCTGCACAAAAAAATTTATAAAATAGTTATTATGGAATCGGAGTATTTAATTGTTAAATCCAAATTTTATGACTTTTATGCTATGAATAAAGCTGGTGAAGGAGTTTCATTTGACACACCAGAATTCTTTGAAAAATTGAAAGAAAATGTAGAGTTTGTTGTGCAGCAATATGAAGGAGAGCTTTTAGCTTTGAGGAGTATTCATTTGAAGCGTTGGAGTTTATAGTTTGCAGATATCATGGATATTTGCCTCGGATAAAGAGGAAGTGATGTTGTTAAGATTAAAAATTTGTACTGGTAAAATTCTGCCCTTGCCAACCACACAGGCGCATATTATAATAAAAATAAAGAAAAAGAAGGAGCGTCATAATGGAGAAAGCTTTTGAAGAACTGCAAATCAAGGATGATTTCATGTTTAGCGTTATCATGAGAAATCCGAAGCTTTGCAAACCTTTTCTGGAACGGATACTCGGCATCAAGATATCCCGTATTGAATATCCCAAGTCGCAGGAGACGATAGACATTTCTGCAGATGCGAAAAGTGTACGTTTGGATATCTATGTGGAGGATGGGAAAGAAACTGTTTATAATATTGAAATGCAGACGACAGAGAATAGAAATCTTCCTAAACGAACAAGATATTATCAAGGAATGATAGATCTGAATATTTTGGAAAAGGGGGATAATTATAAAGATTTGAAACGCAGTTTTGTAATTTTTGTATGTACCTTTGATTTGTTTGGAGAAGGGCGGCACATTTATACCTTTGAAAATCGTTGTATCCAAAATCCAGAGTTAGGTCTTGGAGATGATACAACGAAGATTATTTTAAATACTAAGGGAACAATGGATGATGTCAATCCGGAAATGAAAAAGCTGCTTAATTTTATTGACGGTAAAGAGCCGGAGGATGATTTTACCAGAGAATTAGATGAAGCAGTGAAGTCCGTCAGAAAGAATGAGAAATGGAGGTTGGATTATATGACATTGCAGATGAATTATCAGGAAAAATATGAGCAGGGTGTGGAACAGGAAAAAATAGATTCAGCAATGAGAATGATAGAAGATGGAGATTTGTCATTGGAAAAGATTGCAATGTATTCCGGACTCACTCTGGAACAGGTGCTAGAATTGGAGAAGGAATTGCAACCAGTATAATGCTTGTTGCCTGTCTCCATCGGATTTCATTGCAGATTTTTGTATGAATCGGTCAGAATTGCGGACCGAATTTCATGTAATGATAAAAATAGAATGGCGCGCTAAGCTCGATTCCGGCGGACAGGCCGCCTGCATCTCGCTTGGGTTGAGCGTTAAATAGAGGAGAGAAAAAACCAGAGCAGAAAATACGGGAGTATGTCCCCCACAGGACCAGGCATCGGTGCAAATGAATTTGC
>CAMXSH010000023.1 GCA_947246475.1 uncultured Roseburia sp. | reverse complement strand
TAAATCAATGTGAATTGCAATAAACTCAAACATCTCTATATACCAGCGAATATAATGTTTTTCCAGCTTTTGTATACTCCCACGCCACCAACAGGTGTGCTTATTCCTGTTATTCTTACACCCATATCTTTCTCCCATCAGACAATTGTTCAATGTGCCATTCTTCAATCCGTTGTCTTTTTTTCATCACAATCTTATTTACCTAGATTTATAGACCATTTTCCTTTCTTGGTAGCCCCCACTCGCACAAGAATCCCTTTGTTTTTCAATTTATTCATGACATACCTGATTCCATTTTTTGACATTCCCATAATTTCTGCCATTTTATCCTGCGTCATTTCCGGATTCTTCAATATAAGCTTCACTACTTTTTTCTCTGTATCTGATAAATCTGACAGTGATTCATCCTCTATCATTTCTATGCCAGTTTCTATGTTTTCTGTGCCAGTCATTCTGCTTTCTGTGCCAGTGTTTTCTATTTCTGTGCCAGGTACTGTAAATCTTTCCATATTTTCTATGTTAGTTTCTATATTTGAACGATAAAAAATCACCCGAAATGCATCACCCATATCAACAAATTCCGGCTCTCGAACTCCATATTCTCTACAACCTCTGATCATTCTCTGAAGACCGGTTCCCCATTGTTCAATAATCCCCATGCGGCTAAATACCTCTGCAATACAGACATTGCGGATTTTTGAACGTCCTGATATAGCCTGTTCTACTGTTAACCCACCATATAGCATGCCCGGAGAAGTTATCTCCACTCTATTATCATAAACCGCAATCTGAACGCAGGAATTGCAGTTCTCTCATCAATGTTATCCAAGCCGAGAGCAATTTCGATATCGTTATTATCAGCGGTATAGACAGGAGTTCCTTCAAAAACAGGCATAAAGTTTTCTTTTGTGTTGTGGATAACGGAAACCTTTGCGTAAGACAGAGAAAGCCGTCTGGTCATTGGCATTGTATCCACATTGCCGAAATCAGAAGACACATAATTGCTAAGATGACCCGTACCATCTGTGATATGCAGAATATCCTGCACCACTCCATAGGTTATGGAATCGTCAGTTTTATTCTCAACTCGAACAATATCAAAGGGACTCAAAATGGTATCATCCGAAAGCCAAAACTGAAAATCATCACAAGATGACGGATATTTTTCTGTAGCAGAAACTCTGCCAATTAATTTTCTGTTACTCATACCTTTATCTCCTTTTTAGCGGAAATTTCGTTTAAAATTGTTGATAAATACCAAATCACTTTCAAATGATGCTTTTATCAATGTTTCGGTTAAATACACCGGGTATAGATGACTTGCCCATCGTTCGTCCCGCCCGTAACAAGCAGGGGATCCTTCATTCAGCAGCCAGAAAGAGAGGTTATCTACTACGGAGGAATCCAAACCTCCTTCCTCCTCCAGCACCGCCATCTTTTCAATTTTGATTATACCTTCAAGAGGACCTGACACCTTGTTTTTGGGCCGAATCCGTAAATACCAGCAACCAAACTTACGATGCTTACTGTTCTCCTTCAAAAATACCGGAGTTCTTTGACCATATTCCAATTTTAGAAGTTCTGCACCAATCTGCGTTCCCCCTCGTTTGCTTTTATTTGAAGTCGGTAACATTGGGTCAAAGCTCTTAGAAACGCCGACAACATTATAAAACATATCCGCGAACTCTGGCTTTCCGGTATCCTGCCGAATGAACTGCAACGGGCCATCCACAATCAGCATATGATCAGGCTCAAGCGTACCAGAATTCACCATTTGTTCCAGAATATCAATTTCCATATCATGCATCATGGAATTGGCTTTGGCAATGGCGGCATTGACCGGAACATTGTCCCTTGTAGGATTAAAGTGATATTTTTCTATATCCAAATGAAGATCCTTTGCCATCTGCGTTTTGAAGATGCGCTGTCGAATTTCTTGAAAATCCACCTCATTCATTTTATCGCTTAGAAGGAGCAGGTTTTTCCTTTGAACTGAACCATGTGTACGCAACTTTTTCTGTCGGTCTCGCTCTGTACATCCCGTCCGAATCTGAGCCACAACAACAGGATATATCTTCTTGCCCTCTAAAACCATATCGCCAATTTTATATGTACGACGAGAGCCGTCCATAAAATAGCCAAAACCAGAATATGTTCGATCTTCGTTTATTAAATCAAGGGTATGAATTTTCTTGGACTCATCGGTTTCAAATGGTTTGCCCATTTCTTTAATTTCATCGTTTTCATCCTGATAGGGCTCCTGATAGTAGTGATCCAGATCTAGATTTTCGTTCTGATAAAGGAGAATTTTCCGCTTATCAAATATTTCACTTAAAGTAGGCATATCTTTGCCTCCATCTTTATCTGAGTATTTTCGATTAGAATTGATTAATTCCACATTCACATTTAAGTGGCGTCAATCTTAACCACTCCTTTATTTATTCTCATAGTATTAACTACAGGAAAAATAAACTGTGAATCTTCAAAAGAATCAAAATAATGCAAAATCCTTTACAATTGTTAGCACAGTATGACCTAGCAGTTACCCAAAACCTAAAGTGTTATTCACATGGCATAATAGGAAACTCGCAATACCGCTCATTTGCATTCCATTCATCAATAGAAAGAACATCCAATTTTTCAATCAGTTTTCTACCTTCCCCAACATTCTCCTGAAGGAGAAATGGCAATTTTGATTTCATTCGGTTTCGTATCATCTTTCTAGAGACCGAATCACCGTTTGGATGTTCCAGTATGTATACATATTCTTTAGGCTTTGTTTTTCCCAGTAAAATAAGATAATGCAATGAATCATAAAATTTTTTCACAACCTTATCAATTACTTTTTCTTCTTTCGGTTTAAACGCTCCTGGATTTTTAGCTCCAGCAACATTTGCGTTCTTATACTCGACAAGAACTATTTTTCCATCGGTTTCTAAAATCCAGTCAACATCACTTAAAGAACATTGTGCTACCTGATACTGTTCATGCAATTTATCAGTTGCCCACAAAGCGCGCGAACAGTCAATCATAAAATTCCCATTTTCTTCTTTGAAAATTTTCTCCATTGCACTATTCCCCCATATCATAGATTTCATCTAACAATCTGTCAAATGATTCTATAATAAGATTATTTTTCAGCTCATCGAATTTTACTGCTGATGAATATTCAACGCTATCCCCGTCACGCCTAAACGAATGAAACATAAGAGAAATATCCTCTGTTTTCCTTGTTTCAAAGTATTTTGCAACCATATAATCATGTGTGGATATAAAAATCTGTACACCGCTCCGCTGTAATTCGCATAGCAGTTCTACAATTATAGAAAGATATGCCGGATTAATATTTGACTCCGGTTCATCCCAAAACAGAACAGAACCTTTCTCCAGCGTCCCGTTTTTTACAAGCTGCCATAACAGAGCCATTTTACGAATCCCTTCAGCAACAAGATTAAACTCCTGTTTAGAATTACCCTTTTTCAGGTAAAACTCATCTTTCTTGCTATCATAGAAAACTGTACCATCAATAATTTTTTCAATCGCTTTCAAACGGTTTTCACGTTCCGCACTATTACGCCCAACAGAAATGTCAACTTTGGCAGAATTGATAATATCAATATAGGTATCATCAAAACGAACATTATCCTTTTCGACCGCAGCTGTCAGATTGAAACTATTTGATAAAATTTCCTTAGCCGGGATAAAAATACTGCTAATCGCACTAAATTCCTTCTCCCATGTCATTTCCCCTTTTACGGCCGCCTCCCATTTTTTTGTCTTATTATTGAAATCTACCGTTAAATTCTTAGTAGAAGCGTCTTCATCCATTTTAGCCGAAATTCTTACTTTCGCATTGTGATTTCCTCGATTTCTTGTGATCAGTCTCGAGATTTTATAATCATCTGGCAACATCGTACGTACTATTTTATGCGGAAATGATACTTTCGGATTAGAAGCCTGACAAGCTGAATATAACAGTTTTAGTATATGTGTCTTTCCCGTACCATTCTCTCCGATAAACACATTGATTCCTTTATCAAAATGTATCTCAGCCTCTTTAAATACAGTGAAATTCTCCATCTTAATCTGTATAATATTCAATGCAAGCACCTCCAATCCAATATATATGGTTCATTGTACCATATCTCAAAGAATATGAGAAGTAATATTTTTTCCAAAGAGGAATAAAACAAACTGGGACTACTGAAATAAATTCCAGGTACCCCCCCTCGATTATTACCACCCCCCCAATTTTACAACGTTGCCAGGCACTATTGGACACCAATCCACATACACTAAAATTAACGTAGATTTCTGAGGTGTCAGCATTGCAGTCATTTCCCAAACCCCTTTCTGCCAAAGAGGAACAGGAATACATACGACGGTACGAAGACGGGGACATGGAAGCCCGGAAAATATTGATTGAGCGAAATTTACGGTTAGTCGCATATCTTGTCAAAAAATACAGCAACAGCGAGCACAGCCAGGAAGATCTGATCTCCATCGGTACCATCGGCCTGATCAAGGCCATCGACAGCTATAAACAGGGAAAAGGTGTAAGGCTCGCTACATATGCATCGAGATGTATCGACAATGAACTTCTGATGACTTTCCGCAGCACAAAAAAGCAGGCCAAGGAAGTATATCTTTATGAGCCGATCAATAACGATGATGGGGAAGGAAACAGCATCAGCCTATTGGATCTGCTGGAGACAACCGATGAAGATGTGGCAGAACGACTGGAGATAGAAGAGAATGTAAAAAAGCTTTATCAATATGTAGAAACAGCGCTCACAGACCGGGAAAAAGAGATTATCCGTCTCCGCTATGGCCTGCCCCAGAACCGAAGCTCCCACGAGAAGACAGAAATCACCCAACGGGAGATTGCGAAAAAATATGGCATCAGCAGAAGTTATGTGAGCCGCATCGAAAAGAAGGCGCTGGAAAAGCTGCGCCGTGCCTATGAGGAGAGTATCCAATGACCGATCAAAAGCTTGAGACCGTACTAGAACTGGCACTTTCCACAGATGAAGCCCAGAGGGAGCAGAGCAACACCCTGGATGTGGGATACGATCCCGCCACAAAACGCTGGGAACTGATCGTAAAATACTCCGGTTCCCCCGTTTTCCCGGACTTTGTTACTTTTTTCCCATTGTTCGGAGGCTATGCTATCGTCTCTGTACCGGAAAATTATATCCCCACACTCTCTGAAATGCCAGAGATCGAATACATTGAAAAACCAAAAAATCTCGTTCTCTCCCTTTATGAAGCCCGCGCCGCCTCCTGCATCACTCCGGTGCAGAATCCCCCCCTGTCGCTGGATGGCAGCGGCGTACTGGTGGGGATCGTGGACAGCGGCATCGATATCTTTCACCCTGATTTCCGCAATGAGGATGGTACCACCAGAATTCGGGAACTCTGGGATCAGACTGTCCCCAATGAAACCGAGTCTTTTTTTAACCGCGGCCAGATCTTCACCAGTGAAGACATCAACCGCGCCCTGGCAGAGAACGACCGCAGCTTTCCCAGCCGCGATCTTTCCGGTCATGGCACCCACGTAGCCGGGATCGCCGCCGGCAACGGACGAGCCAGCCAGGGTAGACAAAAAGGTGTGGCTCCCGCCAGCAGCCTCCTTATCGTAAAACTGGGAAATGTGTTCCCAGAAGGCTTTCCCCGCACAACGGAACTCATGCTGGGGATGGAGTACTGCGTCCGCAGATCCATAGAATGGCAGCTGCCCCTGGCAATGAATATCAGTTTCGGCAACAGCTACGGCAGCCACGACGGCACTTCCCTGCTGGAAACCTATATCGATAATCTCGCCGGTCTGGGCAGGACGACCATCTGCATCGGCAGCGGAAATGAGGGTAACAAGGGCAGGCACACTTCCGGGACTCTCAATGCCGCCCAGACCACTCAGATCGAACTTGCCATAGCTCCCAGTGAAACCTCTCTGAATCTCCAGATCTGGAAAAATTATGTTGACACCTTCCGCATCCGTCTGCTGGCCCCCAGCGGAAATGATATTTTCCTCACCGCCCGGGCTCCCGGAGTCCATGAAGACATCCTGGACTCCACCCAGCTTCTCTGGTATCTGGGAGAACCCTCCCCCTATAGTACGTCCCAGGAGATCTATCTGGAGATGCTGCCTATACCCGGAAACACCTATATCCAGGGAGGAATCTGGAAATTTCAGCTGATACCGGAAAATATAGTGGATGGAAGCTTTAATCTCTGGCTTCCCTCGGGAAATTCCATCAATCCTGAGACAAGATTTCTCGTCCCCATCGAAAACACCACCCTTACCATCCCTTCCACCGCCTCCGCTCCCATCTCAGTGGCCGCCTACAACAGCAATACCGATACCTTTGCCCCCTTTTCCGGGCAGGGATATACAGGTCTCTCCCTCGCCAAACCCGATATCGCCGCACCGGGCGTAGATATTCTCAGCACTGCCCCCGGCGGAGGCTATACGCGGAACACCGGCACCTCCATGGCCACCCCTTTTGTCACCGGCAGCGCCGCCCTGCTCATGCAGTACGGCATTGTCCAGAACCGGGATCCCTACCTGTACGGACAGAAGGTAAAAGCTTATCTGCAGCGGGGCGCCAGGCATATTCCCGCAGAAAAAAATTATCCCAGCCCGATGATCGGCTGGGGAGCACTGTGTCTTAGGGATAGTTTACCGGGGTAGCCCAGCGCTAATGTTGATATCTGTCTCATTTCTAACCCTTTCTTCAATTCAAAGTATAAAAGATGCCATGTTGTCAAAAATAATATAGTATGTTATGATATAAAAGTAAAAAAATTACGAACTTTATATATTCTAACGAAAAAAAATTGCGAGGTGGGATGAGATGCTCAGTCAGATCATAGTAAAAAATTTTAAATGCTTTAAAAATGAAACTGTATTTGATTTTCGGAAAACGAATTATAAATTGTTAAAACAGAATACAAAGGGAAAGTTATTAAAAGGACTTCTTTTTGTAGGGGATAATGCCTCCGGTAAGACAACAGCAGTCCAACCGGTTAAGTTCTTATTGGATCTGCTGTTTAAAGACCGGGATATCAATTTATTTTTATACCAATGTCTGTTTTCCAAGGAAAATGAGACAACACTAAAATATGAATTTGATATAGACGGACATGAGATCCTCTACAGCTTTTCCTTTGATGGAAATAAATTTCTGGAAGAAACATTACAAATGGATAAGCAGCCAGTTATAGAAAGAATCGGAAAGAATGCTAAGCTCTGGCTGTCAGAAAACAGCACCTTTCATGAAGTAGATGAGTCTATATTATTTATAAAAAAAGTATACTTTAATACGAAATTTGAAGACAATGAAATGTTAAAAAAATGGTTTGCCTTTTTAAAACAATCCATCTGCATCAATGCATATAAACGAACCATCTCTTCTTATAATGATGAATCTTTGACTCTTCGGAAATATCTCGAAAAATATGGAGTTGAAGAGATTAATTCCTTTTTAAAAAATAACAATTTCAAGTATTCCGTTGAATATGCTCTGGAAATTGAAGGAAAAGGAATCCGTTATGAAATGTCAGAGGAAGAAGGAAAAACACTGTTTTTTCAACGGGAAGATATCTCTGTACCGATTCCACTCTTATTTGAATCAACAGGCAATAAGACATTAATCAATATCCTTCCGGCGATATTACATGCTGTACAGAAAGGTGGATTACTTGTCATTGACGAATTCAGCAGTGGATTTCATAATAAATTGGAAGAATTGATTGTCCGTTATATCATGAACAACAGCACCAACACCCAGTTGCTATTAGTATCCCATTCCACAAATCTTCTGTCCAATGCACTGCTTCGTCCTGACCAAATATATTCCGTGGAAATGATGGGAGGAGAAGGCAGTGTTTTAAACCGCTTTTCTGACGAGCAGCCAAGGGTTGCCCAAAATTTAGAAAAAATGTACCTGAGCGGCGTTTTTGGAGGAATACCAGAATATGAAACTGATAAAGAATAAAAGAGTCGGCAAAATTTTATTTATTGTGGAAGGAAGTAAACACGAATTTTCATTAATCAAAAAGATCTTTGAAGACCTTCTAGGGTATCAGAGAATTGAAAAGAGGCGGAATAAGGCAACTTATTATAAAAGCCAGACCGATAGCCATAGTATCGTTGCTGTAATCAATACTAAGACTTCCCATATCGGTTCAATCAATGAAACCGATTATCTGGATACCATTTATGCTGAATTAATTGAGCGATATTCATTTGATGTAACCAATGCTGCTGTATACTATATTTTCGATCGTGATTCAAAATCAAATACTGATCCTCAATTTATCTTAAACCTGCTTCATACATTGAAGAATTCCTGGGAAAATGAAGACAGTATGATGGGAGGAATTTTAATTTTGAGTTATCCATCCATCGAAGCATACGAAATTTCCCACTTTATTGATGGCTCATATAATATATGTGCACGCCTTGGAGCAGATGCAAAACAGATCATATCGCAAAATGCAGACAAAATTGATATGAATAAAATAAATGAACATAGTATTTTACATGCATGCAGCGAGTTCAAAAAATATATATCTGATCAGGAAATCGATTTCAATATTGACGATTTCTCAAATACCAATATCTCTATCTTTAACAGGGAAGAAAACTATTATGAGGAAAAGAGTACATACTTCCTTTTTTCCGTTATGTCGTACATATTATTAGACTTAGGAATCATCCAGGACTAGAAAATCTCTCATAACAATAAAACCGGAACAATAGTTCCTCTTCCCGATACTCCTCACTCACAGAAACCTGCTCCCACTCTGGATCCGCCGCCAGATCCGGGAAAAAAGTATCTGCCTTTGCCTCTGCCTCAAACTGCGTGATATATGCGGTGGAAACCAGAGGAAGAAATTCCTGGTAAATCTCTCCTCCTCCGATAATATAAATCTTTCCCGGCAAATTCTCTGCCATTTTTCGTGCCTCTTCCATGGATCCGGCTGATACCAGCCGGGTTCCAGTATTTTCGTAGGTATAGCCGCTGCCGATTTCTTTTGTCTGCTCAGCCAAACCATTTCTCGTCAAAACAATATTAGCCCGTCCGGAAAGGGGCGCGCCTCCAGGAAAACTCTCCAGTGTCTTTCTTCCCATGATAACGATATTTCCCATGGTGTGCTGGCGAAAACAGGACATATCTTTTTTGCTGTGGAACAAAAGGTGATTATTATACCCGATTCCCCAGTTCCGGTCCACTGCCGCGATGATCTGCATTTTTTTATCCATAGGTCACATCACCTGTCCTACATACTCTGAAGGAATCGCCGCTCTCACAAAGATTCCCTCCTCTGTATATTCCTCAAGTTCCAGATTTCCGTACTTGCGGATCAGCTGGATCTTCGACGCTTCATCGTAGGAAAAAGTTTTCTCGATCCGGACAAATCCTGCATTCATTATATCTTCCAGCTTTTCCAGCAGTTCATCAAAGCCCTCACGTTTTTTGGCAGAGATCCGCACCGCAGCCTCGCTGGCGGCATCCCGGAACA
The DNA here is from genome assembly GCA_947246475.1 of uncultured Roseburia sp. Classification (GTDB taxonomy): domain Bacteria; phylum Bacillota; class Clostridia; order Lachnospirales; family Lachnospiraceae; genus Eubacterium_F. The sequence continues at coordinate 26,030 of CAMXSH010000023.1, read as the reverse complement.
CCTGCCCGGCTCCCTCCGGCAGGAGGTCAATCTTATTGAACACCGTGAGCACCGGTTTGTCCTGTACTCCCAGCTGTTTCAGCGTGTCATACACCACATCCATGTGAATCTCATAATGTTCATCAGAACAATCCACCACATGAAGGATGACGTCGGCATATTTTGCCTCTTCCAGCGTACTCCGGAACGCCTGGATCAGATGATGGGGAAGCTTGTTGATAAAGCCGACGGTATCAGTAAATAAAATCTTTTGTCCGCTCTCAAATTCATAACTTCTTGTGGTAGGATCCAGCGTGGCAAAGAGCATATCTTCCTCCAGAACCTCCGCCGCAGTCAGCGCATTGAGCAGTGTGGATTTTCCCGCATTGGTATACCCTACGATAGCCACTACCTTCACTGCATTGTTTCTCCGCTGCTTACGCATGGTCTCTCTGGTGCTGACCACATTTTTAAGCTGTCGGTTCAGCATGGAGATGCGGTCTCTGATCAGACGACGGTCCATCTCCAGTTTTTTCTCTCCCGGTCCTCTGGTGCCGATCCCCCCGGCGCTTCCCGCTGCACCACCACCGATCCGGGACAGCGATTTACCCAGGCCGGTGAGCCGGGACGCCCGGTACTTGAGCTGCGCCAGTTCCACCTGAAGCTTGCCCTCACTGGTTCCCGCATGGGCGGCAAAAATATCCAGGATCATCACCGTCCGGTCGATGACCTTACACTGCAGCTCTTCCTGCAGATTTCCGATCTGTGCCGGAGACAGCTCATCATCGCAGACTACCGTATCCGCCTGCAGGCTTTGGATCATCTCCCGAAGTTCTTCCAGTTTTCCTTTGCCGATATAGGTTCCGGGATGGATCCCCTCCCGGTTCTGGATCAGCCGCCCCACAGTCTCGGCGCCCGCAGTCTCCGCCAGTTCCTTCAGCTCATCCAGGGAAATGTCTGCCGCTGCTTCACCGCCCTCCTGTTTTTCTCCGAGAGAGACCGCTACCAGGATCACCCTCTCCCTCCGCTCTGCTGTATCATAAAAATCTGTCATATGGTTTGTCCTCCTAAAATATTGCAGCTGATACCAATTTTTTTACTATCATTATAGCTTGTTATATGGCAGATATGCAATCTCTTTTTGGAAACCATTTGATAAAGAACCATTTCTTTGATACAATGAAAGTAATTTAAGAGAAGGAGCACACTTATGAATAAATTACCCCTAACTACCCTATGCTATATTGAAAACGAAGACAGTTTCCTGATGATGCACCGCGTCAAAAAGGAAAATGATATCAATAAGGATAAATGGATCGGCGTGGGCGGTCATTTTGAACCGGGAGAATCCCCGGATGATTGTCTCCGGCGGGAGGTTCTGGAAGAAACCGGACTGACTCTGACCGACTACCGGCTGCGGGGTGTCATTACCTTTACTACTACCAACTGGCCCACTGAATATATGTTTCTCTATACAGCCACGGTGGATACCCGCTCCGTCATCCAGTGCGGCGAGGGGGAACTGGTCTGGGTTCCAAAATCCAGGATCCAGAATCTGAACCTGTGGGAGGGAGATAAAATATTTTTCCGGCTTCTGGAAGAAGAACGGGAAATGTTCTCCCTGAAACTCACCTATGATGAGGACACCCTGATCTCCGCCATGCTCGACGGAATCCCGCTAGATACTGCGAAAGAAACAAATCATTCTTGACATAAAATAAAGGGATAATTATAATCATAATTAAGCATTCTATATATGGAGGAATAAATCATGTCTAAAAAAGTTGTAACCTTTGGAGAAATCATGCTGCGTCTTGCACCGGAGGGCTATACCCGTTTCGTACAGGCTGAGTCTTATGGCGCCACCTATGGCGGCGGTGAGGCAAATGTAGCCGTTTCCCTTGCAAATTACGGAATGGACGCCAGCTTTGTCACAAAGCTGCCGGCTCACGAAATCGGACAAGCCGGTGTCAATTCCCTTCGCCGTTTTGGGGTGGACACGAAGGATATCACAAGAGGCGGTGACCGCGTCGGCATCTATTATCTGGAAAAAGGCGCCAGCCAAAGACCTTCCAAGGTCATCTATGACCGTGCTGGTTCCTCGATCGCCACTGCCACCACTGAAGATTTTAACTGGGATAAGATTTTTGAAGGGGCTGACTGGTTCCATTTTACCGGCATCACTCCTGCTCTCGGTGACAATGTCTCTGCCATCTGCCTGGAAGCCTGCAGGGCGGCAAAGGAAAAAGGAATTACTGTCAGCTGTGACTTAAATTATCGAAATAAATTGTGGAGTAAGGAAAAAGCGGGAAAGGTAATGGGCGAGCTGTGCCAGTATGTAGACGTCTGTATATCCAACGAAGAAGACGCCAATGATGTATTTGGTATCAAAGCTGCCGGCACCGATGTGACTGCCGGACAGGTAAACCACGAGGGTTACAAAGAAGTGGCAAAACAGCTGGCTGACCGTTTTGGTTTTAAAAAGGTAGCCATCACCCTGCGCACCTCCATCTCTGCCAACGACAATAAATGGGCAGCCATGCTCTACGATGGAAATGACTACTATTTTTCAAAACAGTACTTGATGCACATCGTAGACCGTGTGGGCGGTGGAGATTCCTTTGGCGGCGGACTGATCTATTCCTGCCTTCAGGATATGGCGCCACAGGACATCATTGAATTTGCCGTGGCTGCCAGCTGTCTCAAACACAGCATCGAGGGCGACTTCAATCAGGTTTCCGTAGACGAGGTTATGAAACTGGCTGGCGGAGACGCTTCCGGCAGGGTCCAGAGATAACAAATAATTTATGACAGCAAAAAAGAATATGTACTTTCCTTTCTGGAAAATACATATTCTTTTTTTATCCTCATTAGCTCGATGGCACAAATTTGAACCCTGTTTCCTCCTGCGCCACCAAGTAAAGCAAACATACTATTTCCGCCAGCTCTGGGGAAAAGTATACTCTTCTCGTTCATCCAGCGTTCCAAAGGAGTAGCCTTTTTCTGCAATCAGGTCTATGATCTCTCCCAGAACCTCGGAAGTATTTTTCGTGGAATTGGAGTCGTGAAGAAGAATGATAGGCTGGTCATACTTCTCCAGATCCTTTGCCACATTTTTATAAATGACCGCCTTGGGGACATTCTGTCCCACCGAATCCTCCCCGGAAACGTTCCAGTCATAACTGACTACATTTTCTTTCCTCAGCTTTGCCAGAAGATCATCCACAATAGGGCACACATAACCATTGTTGCTGCCCCATGGAAAACGGTGCAGCTTGGGCAGAATTCCTGTCACCTGCCGGATCCGCTCCCGGCATTGGTTGAAATCGTCAAAGAATGTCACCTCATTACAATACATTTCATCCTTTTTATGGGAAAAGGTGTGAACCCCTATGCTGTGGCCTTCCTCCAATTCCCGCTTCACGATCTGCTCCCTCTCCGCGGTAATCTCATTGCCGACAAGAAAAAATGTCGCCTTTGCCTTTTTATTTTTCAAAGTATCCAGAATGTCCGGTGTGATCTCACTGGGACCGTCATCAAAGGTCAGATATGCGGTCTTTTCCACTTTTTCCTCCGGATCACTGGAAGATTCTTTGAAAACTGCCACATTTTCTGCCGTTTCTTCTGGTGTATTTTTCTGAAATTCATGGAAGATCATTACACTCAATATGCAGACGCCAAATATGTAAACTACCTTTTTCACCATATCACCCAATGAAACGATTCTCATATTATTATATTCTGTAAATGAGAAAAAGTTCTGCCAGGATCCCCATTTTGTCAGTTCAAAGATGCATTTGACCCCTGTTTCCTCCTGTTGCTGGCAGCCAAATTGTTTATTCTTTGACTCTCAACGTGATTTCACCCGTGTGAAGCACCCTGACCTGGTTCCTGCCTTCTTCATCCAGGCACTCCACTACAAGTCCGCCGTCATCATCGATATCCAGCGCCCTTCCTTCTTTCCACACATCCTTTTCCAAAAAAGAGATTTCTCTTCCAATGACATTAGAATACTCCCGGTATTCCTTCATAAAGCTGCGGTCTGTAAGATGGGAATAAATCTCCCAGAATTCATTGATAACTGCCGCAGCCAGCCGGTTTCTGGGCACACTGGTATCCTTCGCCACACTGCCTGCCCGTTTCTCCAGTTCCTGGGGAAAGTCCTCGGTCTTGTAGTTGATGCCAATGCCCACGACAACGGTATCGATCTTTCCCACCTCAAAATCCGATACGGCTTCCGTCAAAATCCCGCAGATCTTTCGGTTCCCCCAATAAATATCATTTACCCATTTAATCTGGGGACAGATTCCCAGCACCTTCTGGATCCCGCGGCACACCGCCACAGATGCTGCCGTGGTGATCAAAATGGCATCGGAACCTGATAATTCTGGTTTCAGCAGTATACTCATGTAGATGCCAGTATTCGCCGGAGAATAAAAACTTCTCCCCAGCCGTCCCTTTCCTTTCGTCTGCTCTTCCGCCAGCAGGATCATCCCATGGACACCGTTTTCCAAGGCAATACGCTTCGCTTCGACATTTGTAGAATCTATAGTTTTATAGACTTTGACCGGAAAGTTTTGACACCTGTCGTCCAATTCAAGACGAATTCCCTCCTCACTGAGTACATCCGTCATCTCCAGCAGCCGATACCCCCGGTTGTTCACCGCCTCGATCTGATATCCATCACTCTTTAATGCCTTTATAGCTTTCCAGATGGAGGTTCGGGAGACTCCCAGTTCTCCGGCGAGCTCTTCTCCCGACAGATCCTGTTCCCTGTTTGCTTCCAGGATCGAAAGCAGGTCCGTCTTTACACTCATTCTTCCCCCTCTTTCCGCATGATATCAAAGGGTTCCAGATCACATTCCGTACATATGGTTATACTCTGTCCTGGATGGGGACAGCTTTCCATCTCATTTCCATCCTCATCCCGCAGGGCAAGAACTTTTGTCCTTATATTTTCCCCGGAGGGCTTCATGATCTCCACCTCATCCCCCACGGAGAATTTATTTTTCTGTTCAAACACGCCAGAACCATCTGAGCCGGCGCGGCTGATCATTCCAAGATAGACATACCCTTTGACATAGGTATTATGATCGTAAATCTGGCTTTCATGGGAGGTAGGACCGAAGAAAAATCCAGTGGTAAACTGCCGGTAGGTGCACTTTGCGATTTCCTCTTTGTAATACGGAATATTTTTCTCGTATTTTTCTGGATCTTCAAAATAATCATCCAACGCCATCCGATATGTCCGGGAGACTACTGCCACATACAATGCAGTCTTCATCCGTCCCTCAATCTTAAAACTGTCAATCCCCGCCTTCACCAACTCCGGAATGTGTTCGATCATACACAGATCTTTGGAATTAAATATATAGGTTCCCCTCTCATTTTCCTCCACAGGAAGATATTCACCGGGACGCTTCTCCTCCATAATATAATATTTCCAGCGGCAGGGATGGGTGCAGGCGCCAAGATTGGCGTCCCTTCCGGTAAAATAATTGCTCAGCAGGCAGCGTCCCGAATAGGAAATACACATAGCTCCGTGGACAAAGGTTTCGATCTCCAGATCTTCCGGTATGTTGCCACGGATATCACTGATCTCATCCAGGGACAGCTCCCTGGCAGTCACAACCCTCACTGCCCCCTGGTCCTTCCAAAAACGAAAGGTCATATAATTTACATTGTTGCTCTGGGTACTGATATGAACATCAATCTCCGGGCACACTTCCCTGGCAATGGAAAAAACACCCGGATCCGATATGATCAGCGCATCCGGCTTGATGTCTTTCAACTCATGGAAATAAGTCCGCACGCCTTCTAAATCCCGGTTATGTGCAGTGATATTTGCGGTCACATAGACTTTCTTTCCCCGGCTGTGGGCATACTCGATCCCTTTTTTCATATCCTCAGCGGAAAAGTTTTTCGCCTTTGCCCGGAGCCCATACATCTCTCCTCCAATATAGACAGCGTCCGCTCCGTATTCCACCGCTGTCTTCAGTACCTCCAGACTGTTGGCCGGCGCCAGTATTTCCGGTCTCTTTCCTTTCATTGCCTTCTCCTTTCCGTCGGTTCACACCGCTTTGTACTCACTGTAACACCATCCCCCACAGACAGACATATCGTCTCCAGCTCCTCCATATGGGTGATGGTATATAAATATTCCCGCATCCTGCTGTGGATCGTGCGGTCACGTCTTGTCACAGCATAACGGGATTCCAAAACATCACAGTCATGCAGTATATTGTCGGACACGAGTACTCCGCCTGGTTCCAGCATCCTAAGCAAAAAAGGCAGAAAATTCATATACTGCCCCTTTGCCGCATCCATAAATATAAAGTCGTATTGTTCTCCTTTTGCCGCAAGCTGTTCAAGGATCTGAGCAGCGTCTCCCTCCACCAGCCGGATCCGCTCTTCAGGATCATATTTGCTGAGATTTTTTCTCGCCTCTGCCAGCCGCATCTCCACCTTCTCAATGGTAGTGATCCGGGATTCTGCCGGAAGGCACTCTTTCATAAACAGTGCCGAATAACCGATGGCAGTCCCCACCTCAAGGACGCGGGCAGGATTTGCAGTCCGCAAAAGATATCGCAGAAGATCTCTTGTCCCTCTCCGAATAACAGGCACTTCATCCCGAAGTGCCTCTTTTTCCAAATTGATTATATAGTCCGGAAGTTCCGGGCGAAGTGTGTCAAAGAACACTTCAATTCTTTCTTTTTTCATCTGTCGACACCTTTTTTACAATTTCTCCCAGTATCTCTTTATAAGTCATACTTGTATTCAGATTGTAACTGCCCGCTGCCACGATGTTCGTATCGCTCAGTGACAGTTTCAGCCGGATATAAAAGGAATAGGCATTGGACACGATCCCCTCCCTCTCCAGATTTTTTGCAATGGTAAGGGAATCCTCTGCCTTCTGTATAACAAATACTTTATCCTGCCCCGGCGGCGCTTCTGCCATGACCTCGCCAAATACCTCGTTGGCAAAAGAATAGGTAAACTTACATATCTCCACTGTCGCAAAGACAATGACAACATAGAAGATCATATTCAATACAAGGATCAGTATCCCCCGGATTACCAGGAGCACTGTGGCGTTTCCCTTTTCTGTTTGTCCAGTCATGGCAACCACTCCGTTTCGCTGTTTATACCTCCATGATGATCGGAAGTATCATTGGATTTCGTTTTGTTTTCTTCCAGAGGAAATCATTCAGGGAATCCTTTATCTCTGCCTTGATCCTTCCCCAGTCGGTCACACCTCTGTCATAGATCCGATCAAGGGCAATATTCACGATCTCCAGGCACTCATCCATAAGATTTTCTGCCTCTCTTACATAAACGAACCCTCTGGATACGATATCAGGTCCGGAAATAACCTGATTCGACCCTTTCTCCAACGTAAGAACCACCACCATCAGCCCATTTTCGGAAAGATGCTGTCTGTCACGAAGCACGATATTTCCCACGTCTCCAACTCCGAGACCATCCACCATGATCCCCTGTGCCTGTACTTCTCCGGCAAATCTCGCCCCTTCTTCCTTCAGCTCCAGCACCTTGCCGGAACTCATGATCACTACATTCTCCTTCGGAATCCCCATCTCCTGTGCCAGCTCGCTGTGGCGGAGCAGATGACGGTACTCTCCGTGAACCGGAATGGCAAATTTGGGGCGTACCAGAGAATAGATCAGCTTTAATTCCTCCTGGCAAGCATGCCCGGACACATGGGCATCCTGAAAGATCACTTTCGCCCCTTTCATGGATAGCTCGTTGATCACCTTGGACACACTTTTTTCGTTGCCTGGGATCGGATTGGAACTAAATATAACCAGATCCCCCGGCTTGATCGCTATTTTTCTGTGAATAGATGCCGCAATGCGGGATAAAGCCGCCATGGACTCTCCCTGGCTTCCCGTAGTGATCAGAACGATCTGCTCATCCGTATAATTTTTCATCTCTTCAATGCTGATAATAATATTATCTGGAGCCTGGATATATCCGAGCTCCACTGCCACGTTTATAATATTGACCATGCTTCGTCCCTCGACGATCACCTTCCGCTTGTGCTTGTGGGCGGAATTAATGATCTGCTGGACACGGTCTACATTCGAGGCAAAGGTAGCCACAATGATCCTGCTCTTTTCATTTTCATCAAATATTGAGTCAAAAGTTTTTCCCACTGACTTTTCCGACATTGTAAATCCTGGTTTCAATACATTGGTACTGTCTGCCATCAGTGCCAGCACACCCTTTTTTCCCAGTTCCCCAAAACGGGCAAGGTCGATGCTGTCACCATAAACCGGCGTATAATCCACTTTGAAATCACCGGTGTGGACAATAACACCTGCCGGCGTATAGATGGCAAGAGCCGCTGAATCAGCAATACTATGGTTTGTCCGAATAAATTCGATGCGGAAATCTCCCAGATTGATATATTGTCCGTAAGTTACTACTTTTCTCCTCACCACCCCGAGAAGATTATGCTCCTTTAATTTATTTTCAATGATCGCCATCGTCAGCTTTGTCGCATATACCGGCACGTTCAGTTCTTTCAGTATATACGGCAGGGCGCCTATATGATCCTCATGTCCGTGGGTGATCACAAACCCTTTTACCTTCTCTCTGTGATCCTTCAGGTAAGTCACATCCGGGATCACCAGATCTACTCCCAGCATATCATCTTCCGGAAAAGCAAGTCCACAATCCACCACAATAATACTGTCATCCGTCTCAAATGCGGTTATATTCATGCCGATCTGCTCTAAGCCGCCCAATGGTATGATACGTACCTTCTCGTTTCCTGTCTTTGTTTTCTTTCTCAAAATTACACCTCTCTATTCATTCTTAGTATGATCTCTCTCAATCATTTTTACATTTCTATGTCTATATCTTCTAACAGTTCTTCAAAATATTTCGATATGATTAGCAATTCCTTTTCATCTTCCACCACATCATACAATACTTCTCCGTCCTCTTCTTCGCCGTTCACACGCAGAATAAAAGCATCCGCTTCCTCTTCGGTATCCTCTTCCGGTGCTGCCTCCGAGACAAGAAGATACTCTCTTCCTGCGATCTCTGCTTTTTCCCACACAAAAAAAGCCTCCTCGCTGCCATCCTCAGCAGTAAGCATAATCTGATTATTATCTTTCATCGTTTCCTCCATTCGCAAGGTGAACGCAGTTCACCTTTGCCTTATTGCGCATCTAAGAACTAAAAGTTCTTACCAAGTTTGTGCAAGATGAATCCCTTTCATCTAAGCGAATCCAGATATCCCTGCAGAATTAACACCGCCGCTATCTTATCCACGTATGCCTTCCGATTTTCACGGCGCACTCCACCCTCCTTCAGAATCTCCATCGCAGATACGGTAGTCAGTCTTTCATCCCACAGGACTACCTCTAATCCCGTTCTTTTCTCAAGTTTTTCCTTAAACTCTTCCGTCCGTTCAACGCGTTCTCCCAATGTATTATTCATATTCTTGGGATATCCCAACACGATCTTATCTACTTCATACTCCGCAATAATCTCTTCTAATCTCGCAAGAGTCTGACGCAGTTTGGTTTCACTTTTTCTTTTTATTACTTCTACGGGCTGCGCTGTGATAAGCAATGCATCACTGACTGCCACACCCACCGTCACAGATCCGTAGTCAAGTCCTAATATTCTCATATATATTTCCCTGGGCCCCAATTTCTTCTGCTCCTATCATCCTGCCAGGCAGATTACCAAATTGCCTCGCTTCGGGCTCCGCCCTGCGCTCCTGTGGGGCACTCGCCACATTTCCCTCTGGTTTGGGAATTTGTACAGGCTTGGGAAACTGCTTACTCAGCTTAACAATTTACACTTTTGGGGAACAATCTGGCTTCGCCAGCTTCTGTCCCCCAGCCGTTGGCAATCTGCATGCGAGCATGCGATTGTCAACGGCTGGGGGGCAGGTGCTCCCGCACCTGTTCCAAAAGTAATGTACACTTGCTGCCTGCAGATGGTCATGTTCCTACACAAATTCCAAAACCGAAGGACAACGCGGCTCACTTATTTCAAGTTGTTCTTTATATAATCCTCTAAAAACAGTTCGATGATCTCATCCCGCTCCGCCCGCATAATCAGGCTTCTTGCTCCTTTGTGGCTGGTTATATAAGTGGGATCTCCTGACATCAGATAGCCAACGATCTGATTGACCGGGTTGTACCCCTTTTCTGTAAGTGCCGCATATACGGATGCGATCACATCTCTTACATCAAAATCTTTTTCTACATCTACTTTAAAAAGCTGGGTATTATTCATTTCCTGCATATTGTCCCCCATTCTGAAACCATTTTCCTAAAAAGATATAACAAATTAAATTTAAATACTCATGGGACCAAAAAGTATTCTGCCCCAGCCGTCCCCCATCGGAACTGCTTTTACATCTCAACGCTTTTACCCTGGTATCATTTTAATATAAGTATCTTAAATTCGCAATAGTTTTTTATATTAAATTTGTCTCCTGGATTCGGATACTGCCGATGCTGTTCTCCATAAATCCCGCAGTCTCTGCCTCATCTCTGGGAATCTTTACCATCACATACCGCTCGTTATGCCCAGTCAGATATTCCTTTCCCTCAATGCTTCGGATCTCCTCAAAGAGTATTTTTTCCTCTCTTCCAATAAACCATTCCTCAAATTTGGTTTTCCCCTGTCTGGCGTCTGCCATCAGAATCTCGCTGCGCCGGTGTTTGACTTCTGGAGGCACCTGGCCCTTCATACCCGCCGCTTTTGTGCCGCTGCGTACACTGTAAGAAAAGACATGAATATCGGCAAATCCGATCTCCTTAACAAATCCCCTTGTCATCTCGAACTCTTCTTCGGTCTCTCCTGGAAACCCTGCGATCACATCTGTAGTGATGGCAGGATGTTCAAAATATTTTCTCAGCATGTCGCATTTTTCTCTGTAAACAGCCGCTGTGTAATGTCGGTTCATCCGTTTCAGTGTGGCGTCACAGCCGCTCTGCAGGGAAAGATGAAAATGAGGACACAGCTTTGTCACAGCCATCAAGCCCTCCATAAATTCTGTACAGATGATACGCGGTTCCAGTGAACCCAGCCGGATCCTCTCAATTCCCTGGATTTCATTGATCTTCTGCAGAAGTGACACCAGCGGTCTTCCTTTTAGGGCTGCAAACTGTTTCTCACCAGAACGGTCCACACCATAGGAGGACAAGTGGATCCCTGTGAGTACCACCTCTTTATATCCCTCTTCCGCCACCAGACGGATTTCTTTTAGAATGTCCTCTGCGTCCCTGCTGGAGAGCACACCGCCTCCCCTTACATAGGGAATCATGCAATAGCTGCAGAACTGGTTGCAGCCATCCTGAATCTTAATATATTTTCTTGTGCGGTCCCGCACAGGATCGCTCTGCCCGCTGCAGACTGCCTGTGGGATGGGATCCTCTGACACGCCCTGGCTCTTCATATATTCCAGTACTTTTTGAGCGATACTTCCCTTGTCACGATTAGAAAATGCCACATCCACAGAGGGATCTTTAAGAAGCTCTTCCCCTCCGCTCTCCACGTAACACCCAACTGCTGCCACAATACTCTGTGGATTTTTTTTCTTTGCCCGGTGAAGCATCTGTCTGGATTTGCGGTCAGCGATATTGGTAACCGTACAGGTATTGATAATACAGATATCTGCCGCTTGTCCAAACTCTACAATGTCGATTCCATGCTTCTGAAAATCTGCCATCATTTTTTCTGTTTCATAAAAATTCACTTTACAGCCAAGGGTTAAAAATGCAGCTTTCATATATTTTTATTGCACTTTTGGTATCTTTTTCTGCAATTTACCAAAAAGTGTATTTTCCTTTCTACATTTTGCACAAAAATAATCTTTATTTTTTTTTCACGTGGTCACTTTTTTCTATTGACATAATTTAGGTTACATAATAGTATAATAACTGGAAGATGTTTGAAGCAGCTTTCAAAATAATAGAAAAGGAGGAATTATTATGAAAACAGTAAAAATATCTTTGAATTCCATTGATAAAGTAAAAGCGTTTGTCAATGAAGTTACCAAATTTGATGCGGAATTTGATCTTGTTTCAGGAAGATATGTGATCGACGCCAAATCCATCATGGGTATATTCAGCCTTGATCTTTCCAAGCCCATCGACCTGAATATCCACAACGAAAACGATGTAGACGAGATTCTTTCAAAACTGGAACCATTCATCGTCTAATTGGGATTTGTTACATCACATATGGGGTACAAAAAGTACAATGTGGGGACTGTGAGACCTGTATTTCAGGAGGCAGTCCTTTTTACATTTTTACGGAAATAATCTCCCTCTCTGAAACTGCTTTTTCAAACATTTCATCAATCTTTTCTTCCAGGTTTCTCTCGGATTTTTCAATCTTGTACAGATCCGGTTTTGTCACAGGATGTTTCGCCACAAAAGTCGTGCAACAGTCTTCATATGGGAGGATCGAAGTCTCAAAAGTATTGATCTTCTCCGCAATATCAATAATATCCTGTTTGTCAAAAGCAATCACTGGACGGAATACCGGCATCCTGCACACCGCATTGGTCGCCACCAGGCTCTGCATGGTCTGGCTCGCCACCTGTCCCACACTTTCTCCGGTGATCAGGGACATGCAGTCCGTCTCACCAGCGATGTGCTCTGCGATCTTCATCATATAACGCCTCATAATGATCGTGAGCTCATCATGGGGACATTTATCGTATATATACATCTGAATGTCAGTAAAATTTACAACATGAAGGCGGATCTCTCCTGCATAATCACTGACCAGCTCTGCCAGATCCACGACCTTCTGTTTCGCCCGCTCGCTGGTATACGGCGGAGCATGAAAGTAAACGGCCTCGATGCGCACGCCTCTCTTCGCCATCATATAACCAGCCACAGGACTGTCTATGCCCCCGGACAACAGAAGCATTGCCTTTCCACTGGTTCCCACAGGCATCCCCCCTGGTCCTTTGATACTGCTCACATACACATAGGCACGGTGGCGGATCTCAATATTTACAGAAACCTCCGGGTGGTGCACGTCCACTTTAGCGCCAGGAATATGGTCTATAATGTATGCCCCGGCCTCCCGGCAGATCTCTGGGCTGGTCATTACATAGTTCTTATCACTTCTCTTGGCAAATACTTTGAAGGTAAATTCCCGGTCGCCCAGTTCCTCCTTCATATGATCCACAAGTTCTTTACACACAATCTCAAAGGTTTTATCTTCTACCAGCACCACCGGGCAGATATGGGCGATGCCAAAACATTTACTGAGCTGGCCGACCACCTCTTCAAAATCATATTCACTCTTTGCTTCTACATAGATCCTGCCGTTTTCCCTCTCTACGAGAAATTCTCCCTCACATTTTTCCAATTTCTCCTTTACCCTGTCCCGGAGGGCGTCTTCAAACATATATCTGTTTTTTCCCTTGATTCCAATCTCTGAATATTTGATCAAAAATGCTTTTACCATTTTATAATTTCCTCATTTCCTTTATCTTCTATCTCCTGACATATCGCCGCAGCACCGGCAGAAGTTCCTTCAGTTGTTCCACTGCATACTGCAGTTCCTTCTCCGTCGTATGCACGGAAATGCTGAATCGGATCGTTGCGTCCAGCAGTTCTTTTTTTACCCCGATGGCCTGAAGGGTGGAACTGATCCCCGGATGATTGGAAGAACAGGCGGAACCAGATGATACATAAACTCCTCTTTCCTCCAGCGCATGTAAAAGAACCTCGCTGCGGATCCCCTCTATGCCTGCGCTCACAATATGCGGAGCTGTATTTTCCACTTCTTCCTTCTGACAGGCATGGATATGCACCCCTTCAATCTGTTCCAAAAGCCCGATAAGGAGCCGTTTTTTATCATACATCTGCTGAACCTTGTCATGATGATCCTGATACATCATCTCTGCTGCCAGGGCCAGTCCTGCGGCTCCTGGTACATTTTCTGTACCAGAACGCCTTCCCTGCTGCTGGCCGCCCCCATGCATAAATGGATGGAGCCGGACTCCTTCTGCCATATACAAAAATCCTGTTCCCTTTGGTCCATGTATCTTATGGCCGCTGGCAGAAAGCAGGTCAATATTCAGCTTTTGGGGATGAATCATCATTTTTCCATATGCCTGAATGGCATCTACGTGAAACAGTATATCTTTATTATATTCTTTAATAGTCCTCCCAATACTCCCCACATCCAGTACAGCGCCCACTTCGTTATTTACCATCATCACAGACACCAGTACCGTATCCTCCCGGAGCGCCTCTCTGAGCTTTCCGGGATCTATATGTCCCATACGGTCCACAGGAAGATAGGTGACCTCGCAGTCATAATTTTCCTCCAGATACAGACAGGGCTGGTACACCGCCGCGTGCTCAAAGCAGGTAGTGACCACATGTCTTCCACGCCGTCTGTTTGCCATCACGCCGCCAATGATCGCCATATTATTGCTCTCTGTCCCCCCAGAGGTAAATACGATATTTTTCCGGCTGCATTTCAGCGTGGCTGCGATCTTATCTCCCGCCTCTCTGATATACCGTTCCGCCTCTACTCCCTTCATATGAAGGGAAGAGGGATTTCCATAGTCCACGCACATGATCTGACGGACCAGATCTCCCACCTCATCAAAAGCTTTTGTGGTGGCTGCATTATCCAAGTATGCCTCCATATATGTCAAACCTCTCCTGCATAGTCTTTTTCTATCTGAAACATCAGTACAGACAGGATTGTAAGTCCTGCCGTCTCCGTCCGTAAGATGCGCCTGCCCAGAGACACCGGCAGGGCTCCGGCTTCCATCGCCTGTTCCACCTCGCCCCGCTCAAATCCCCCTTCCGGGCCGATAAATATGCCGATGGAGACTCCCTGTACGATGCGGCTCACCGTCTTTGCCGTCTCTGACATATCATCGTACAGCTCGTAAGGGATAATACTGTGTTCCAGCTCCTGGCCCTGTGCACATGCCTCACCAAAGGAAACCACTTCTCCCACCTCTGGCACAATTCCCCGCCCGCTCTGCTTGGCTGCCGCCTCGGCAATGCTCTGCCAGCGCTGTCTCTTTTTTTCTGCTTTTTTGTCATCCAGGCGAACCACAGACCGTCTGGTACGCACGGGAACAATCTTAGCAGCTCCCAGTTCAACCGCCTTCTGGATGATCAGCTCCATCTTATCCGCTTTGGGAAGTGCCTGAAACAGCACGATCTCCACGGGAAGCTCCGTTCTTACCGGCTCTTTCTTTTCGATGTCCAGCAGCACCTGGCCCGGTTCAATACCACGTATGATACAATGATAATCCATCCCCCGTCCATCGGTGATCATAATATGCCCTCCGGTTCCCATCCGCAAAACATTTTTAATATGATTCACATCGTCTCCGATAATCTCCGCTGTACTTTCAAAGATCTGTTCCACTGGAACAAAAAAACGATACACCTGCCCAAATCTCCTCTCTGGTTTCAGCAACACAATAAGCACAAGCATTCGTGCCCTGCGGCAACCCCAATGCCTGTGCTCAAAGTGAACCTGTAAAACATGTAATTCAATTCATCTGGAGTCCTTAGCTCAGAACGCCAGTACTTGAATAGAATGATTTTCCTATATTCATCATCATCTGATTGGAGGCCAGATTAACAAATCCGTTTGCCCTCTGAGCATTGCGATCTGCAAAACTTCCGCTTCCACCAAAGAAAGCCTTGATATCGCTCAAATTTGCCTGAGCAAATTTGTCTTTATCAATATTGATCTTATTATCCTCGCCGATGGTAATGCCCATCCTCTCCAACTGTTTAGTATTACTCTTTGTATCATCCATCATCCATGATACACTCTTCGTTATGCTGCTGGGAAGACTGCTCTTCTTTGAACCTTCCACTACGGCATTGTAGCTGTCAGCCATCTTTTTCACAGCATCGTAGATCTCATCCCTGCTACTACTGTCAAAATCCATGTTTGCCAGCGCGCTTGCGTCCTTACTCAGGTTTTTGGAAGTGCTCTTGATGTTGGACAGCGCTTTTTCCGCTTCCACCGCCTTTGGATCCACTGTCACCTCAGGGGTAATATATTTTTTGCGGACATCATCCCAGGTTGAAGATGTGTTACTGCTGCTGGTACTACTGCTGCTTTCTGTCTTTGTCTCTGTATCACTGCCTACTTTTTCATAATAGGACTTCAGCATCTTGGTGTAAACACCACTTTTCATCAGTCCCAGATCCCCAAGGTTAGAGGCAGAAAGAAAACTTCCTGACCATATGGAATTCCGGCTTCCGAACAAAGAATTTGCAAGTGAATTATTGAACATTGCACACATAATCCTCGACTCCTTTCTAAAATAAAAACTTCCTGACAACCTCCTTGCCATCAGGTCTTTACTCTAATTATCGGCAATTATAACATAAAACTAAAGTCTTTTCCATATACTTTTTTCATTCCTTTGACAACGGCTTCCCTTTCACTGTAATGATGTTTAACTCCGTTGATCTCCTGATACTCTTCATGTCCCTTCCCAAGAAGGATGATCATATCCCCTTTTTCCGCATGTTCCAGGGCATATGCCACTGCTTCTTCCCGGTCGGGGATCACCACATATGTTCCATCCGATTTCGCCATCCCCACCTTAATATCCTCGATGATATCCATAACATCTTCCCGGCGGGGATTATCGCTGGTGATTATGGCAAGCTCCGACATCCTGCCGATCACCTCTCCCATCTCATAACGCCTGACCTTGCTCCGGTTTCCTCCGCAGCCAAAAATACTCACAATTCGATGAGGGTTGTATTCTCTCAATGTAGAAAGAACGCTTTCTGAACTCACGCCATTATGGGCAAAATCAATCAGCACAGAAAAGTCCTCAGAAACTGGCATCACTTCTACTCTGCCCCGCACATTCACATGTTCCAGGGCATGAAGAATGACTTCTTCCGGCATTCCCAGCGCCACGCCTGTACACGCTGCACACAATGCATTGTAAATATTAAAACGGCCTGGCAGACCTACGATAATTTTACCTTCCAGTGCCCCTTCCGCCCGAAATTCCATGGAAAGCTCACCACCCTTGGAAACATGCTGGATATCCCGTGCCCGCATATCAGCTTCTTCCTGTGTTCCAAAGGTGATAATACGGCAGGCGGCACTTTTTACAATATCATCATAATGTTCATCATCCCGGTTGATGATACCTGTCTTACAACGCCGAAACAGCTCTGCCTTACAGGAAAGATATTCTTCAAAGTTTTCATGCTCTCCCGGTCCGATGTGATCTGGCGAAATATTGGTGAAGACGCCATAATCAAATTCGATCCCCGCCACGCGGTCCATCTTGATCCCCTGGGAAGATACCTCCATAACCATATACTCGCAGCCCGCTTCCACCATCATGGCAAAAAGCTTCTGGAGCTCATAGGATTCCGGCGTCGTGTGCTCGGTAGGGACAGTCTTTCCATCTATGAAAGCTCCCACTGTGCCGATGATCCCGCAGGTCTTTCCCGATTTTTCGATGATATCCCGTACCATGTGCTCGGTAGTAGACTTGCCCTTGGTTCCAGTGATTCCCACAGTGATCATTTTTTTCGCCGGATGGTCAAAATAGGCAGCGGACATAAGACTCAGTGCTTTTCGTCCGTTTTCCACCTGAAGAACTGTAACATCCTTGTTTTCTACACTTGTCTCCTTTTCCGCCACGATCACTTCTGCGCCTGCTTCCACCGCACTATCGATAAATTTATGACCATCCACCACGGTTCCCTGAATCGCCACAAACATCCCACCTTTTACAGTTTTACGGGAATCATAAGCGATATCAGCTACATCCTTGTTCAACGTCCCCTGTAGTATTTTATATTCTACATCTGTAAGAATCTGCTCCAGTTTCATGTCCTGCCTCCTATCTTTTCACCAATTCAACTGGTTCCATGGTTTTAACCAGGTGCCACAATATATTCGCTCTATTTCATAAAAAACCTGTCATTTAATATACGTCTGCGAAACAGTTTATATGCTTTTTTTGAGAGTTTTCTTTTCATCTGCCGTTTTACCTTTGCCCGGTCAATGGTACGGGAAGTCATGGCCGCCTTTGCCTCCCTGCGGGTAGCAGAAAAGGTCATGATCCTCCTGCTCCCCTTTATACGGCGCCATTTTTCCCACTGAACCGGCACATGATTACCCTGACCGTTGATACCGTTGGGATTCCCAGTATGGCAGAAATTGCTCACATACCGGCGCATCACACTGGTAAGTGCCTGCCTTCCTGGCAGATTGGCTTTCGTATAAATGCTGTCACTGGTGCCTGCTTCCCCCTTCTTGTAGCGCCCCAGCAGAAAATCTACATCCATCCCATGGATCGCCCCCACATAGCGGGCATAATTTGCTCCCACTACACTGCGGCCTTCTCCCCATCTAAACCGATAGGTATAAAAATCCTCATGGTAGGGGTCGATGGAAAGTTTATTTGCCAGACGCTCCAGGTAAAAAGAGGTCTGTAGTTTGCTTCCATATTCCTTTGACTTTTTTAACAGCCGATAAAACTGCGCCCTGTTTTTAAATGTCTTTGGACTTTTCATCAGGATCCGGTGTAACGTTTTGTAGGAAACATTGGCAAACTCCGAATTATTGCAGCCAAGTATCATGGGAACCCGGTTATAGCCGCCATACTCCAGCACGTCAAATCCTGACTTCGGAATCACTTTGCCGTCCCGGAAATTTTGCGGAAAATTCGTCAGGCGCAGGGAGGTGGCGCCTGCCATCCTCTTTATCTCCTTATCGGAGAGACTGTACAATAATTTATTCAGCTTCTTTTTACCGATCCTCTTTACATATTTGAGCGCTCTCTTTTTATTGGAAAAACGTCCTCTCCGGACAAGGATCGCTGCCAGTTTCTGATTGGACCATCTTCTCCCCTCTCTGACAGAGCAGGTGGTCATTCCCCCGCTAAAACTGATAACTTTGTGAAACAGTCCTTTCATCACAGGAGAGATCACACAGTTCAGAGTATCCCTGGCGCCTGCCGAAAAACCGGATAGAGTGACATTCTGTTTATCTCCGCCAAATGCCTCGATATTGTTCTGCACCCATTCCAGTGCCAGCTTGATATCCAGCATGGCAAAATTACCGCTGTCTGTCATCCGGTTCCCCGTCTGCAGCCCCCTGGACTGGAGCCATCCAAAAGCACCCTGGCGGAATTCCACTGAGACGACGATCACTCCGGTTTCTTGTACAAAGGAGCTGAAACTTCGGTTTGCCGTGCCTCCAACATTTCCTCCGCCATGTAAAAATACCATCACTGGCATTTTTTCTTCTTCCTTTGAAACCGGCTTGTAAATATTCACAAACAGGCAGTCGTCGCCCTTTCCCTTGCGTGCTTTTTTACAGGAGCGGGTACGGCTCCAGGAATCTGGCGACGTTGGCGCCTTCCACCTCTCAGTTTGCCCGTAGGGCACCCCCAGCCAGATATAAGCCATACTGGTTTTCTTTCCCTCGATCTGACCAGAGGTGGTGGTGACAAATCTTGGGTTTTCATTTTTAGGAGCCAGGGCGCCTCCTGTCACAGACTGACCGCTGACCACCTGCCCGCTGACTACCTGTCCACTGACAGTACCACCACTCACTGCTCCATTTGTGACGGCTCCGTCCGCTGCCGCATTTTCTGCCCTCACCATACTTACTCCCATGGTAAAAGAAATGATCGCTGCCGACAATATGAGCGCTGTCAGCATATATATAAATAAGTTTTGTCTTCTCATTTGCATCCTCTTTTGTTAGCTCGACGGCGCCGTCGAGCTAAGTATTTTATATGATGTTAAAATACTTCATGGCATTGGCGATGCCGTCCTCCATCACTGGATCGGTCACATAGTCCACCTGGTCAAACAGGATCGGATTTCCTCCGCCCATCGCCACAGAAAGACCTGCTGCCTGCAGCATGGAAATGTCATTGGCGCTGTCGCCAAAAGCTATGCTCTGCCCGATATCGATACCAAGACGCTGGCATACAAACTGAATCCCTGTCGCTTTGGATATCCCTCTTGGCACCACTTCATAAAAGGTAGGATCTCTTAAAATGAACTCAAATTCACCTTCGTATTTGCGCCGGAAGCTTTCCATATCTGAACTCTCATCAAACCAGAGCGCCATCTTGTCAAAGGAAAATTCCTCTTCCCAAAAGCACTGGGTTCTGGCAGCAAAGCTCGCTTTCTGGGCAAAGATCCCATTTTCTTTAAATATGCTCTTTACCACTGGCATCCAATAATCGTGACGGAATGCGGAACAGTCCCTGCCCTCCAGGACACCGTCGATGTGATACCGCATCAGATCCTGAACCACCTCTTTTTGGAGATCCTCTGGCAGTACATGATGATAGACCTCTTCTCCCCCGATCTCGATATAAGTTCCACAGCCGCCTACCATTCCATCAAATCCCAGAGCCATGATGTCCTCCGGAATGATGGCAAGGCATCTTCCGGAACACAAAAACAGCATGCTGCCGTTTTCTTTTGCCTTCTTTAATGCCTGCACCGCACTCTCTGGCACAATATCTTTTTCTTCATCGATCAAAGTACCATCTATATCAAAAAACAGAATACGTTTATCCATATCCTTTTCATTCCTCTCTTCCTGACCCGCTGACACCGGTCAGCGTTCATCCGGACTCCGGTAGTCTTTGTGGACACCTACAAACTTATATGCCGGGCGGATGATCTTGCCGTCATTCACCAGCTCTTCCAGCCGGTGGGCGCACCATCCCGAGATCCTTGCCACCGCAAAAATCGGGGTGAAAAGCTCCCTGGGAATGCCAAGCATAGTATATACAAAACCGCTGTAAAAGTCAACATTGGCACACACCGGCTTAAATAGCCTGCGCTGCTTCATAATCAGCTTCGCGGCAATCTTTTCCACCGTTTCATAGAGCTTAAATTCATCCTCCAGCCCCTTCTCCACAGATAACTTCCTGGCATATTTTTTCAGGATCACCTCCCGCGGGTCAGACTCGGTATAGACTGCATGTCCCATTCCATAGATCAATCCGCTGCTGTCAAAAGCTTCTTTGTTCAATATCTTTTTTAAATATTCTGCGATCTGCGTCCTGTCCGCCCAATCCCCACAGTGCTCCTTGATATCATCAAACATCTGAAGTACCTTCAGGTTCGCCCCTCCATGCCTCGGTCCTTTCAGTGAGGCAATAGCGGCAGAGATCGCAGAATATGTATCCGTCCCCGACGACGTCACCACATGGTTCGTAAAAGTGGAGTTATTCCCCCCACCGTGCTCGGCGTGGAGCACCAGTGCGATATCCAGTACTTTTGCCTCCAAGGCAGTAAATTCTCCGTCGGGACGGATCATCTGTAATATATTTTCTGCTGTGGAGAATTTTTTTACCGGAGTCCGGATCACCAGATCGTCATCAAATTTAAAATGCCGATAAGCATGATATGCATACACCGCGATTATTGGCAGCTTGCTAATCAGCTGCAGGGACTGCCTCAGTACATTGGGCACCGTGATATCATCCGGATCTTCATCATAGGAATACAGCGTGAGCACACTCTTCTGCAGTGCATTCATAATATTCTCACTGGGCGCCTTCATGATGACATCCCTCACAAACTGGGCTGACAGTTCCTGAAGGCTGGTTAAGATCCGCACAAAGCTCTTAAACTGTTTTTTACTGGGAAGTTCCCCAAATAAAAGCAGATAGGTCGTCTCCTCAAAGGCAAACCTCCGGCTCTGGTAATTTTTCACCAGATCCTTCACATTGTATCCCTGATAATACAATTTACCCTCAGCCGGAACTTTGACTCCATCAACGTACTCGTAGGAAACCACATCGGCAATCTCTGTCAGTCCCGTAAGCACACCCTTTCCATTGGAGTCACGAAGCCCTCTCTTTACATCATAATCTGCGTAATAATCCGGATTGATCGCTCCAGACAGCATACAGTAATTCACCAGTTCCTCTAACTGAGTATTTAATCCTTCTTCCAGCTGCATCATCGATTTGTTATCCATCGCTTCCTCCCATCGCATATGCTCTCAACAACTTTTTACCGTTGTCCTTATACTGTAGTAAAAAGCGCACAAACCACAATGATCTCACCATCGTAATCTGTGCACAAAAGCATTATATCATACATTTATATTCTTTGCAAACAATGGCTAAAATTTCCGGATCTGCTCCGACTCGTCATCGCTTTTCCGGATCTCGCGGATCTGTAAATAATAGCCTCCTCCAGCACTTATTTCCACCTTCACCCGTTCCCCGGCCCTGTGTTTCATCAACGCCTTCCCCACCGGGGATTCTATGCTGATCATATGGTTTCTGGCATCGCTTCTCACTGTGGTGACGATCTTATACTCCTCCTCACAGTCTTCTTCCTCGAACCAGACTTTCACCGTATCATTGAGCCCCACTTCCTGCTCTGTAGAGTCGTCCTCTACAATCTGGGCGGTCTTGATCATCCGCTCCAGATAGCGGATACGGCTCTCATTCTCATTCTTATATTTTTTCGCCGCCTTATACTCAAAATTTTCACTCAGATCCCCGTGGGCCCTTGCTTCTTTTACGTCCTCCAATGCCTCTTTGCGCACCACCAGCTTACGGTGCTCGATCTCCTGTTCCATTTTTTCAATGTCTTTTCTGGTTAATTTGTCGTACATGATCCCCCTCATTTCTGCACTGTTTTATGCCTCAGGCTGTCTGTTCTCAAGACGCCGCACCCGAACAGTAAATGCGCCTGAACACACAATAGAATCCATATCCTACTGCACATCCTGCAGTATTTAATATTAAGTCGTCTATGTCCGTACTTCTCCCCGGTATAATCTGCAGTATTTCAATCGCCAAAGAAAACAGCATGCCACAAAGGATCGTTCTTCTTCTATACCTGGAGCAGATCACTGGAAACAACAATCCAAATGGAAATAATAAAAAAGCATTTACGCCCAGATTAATCAAAGCATTTTCACCAGATGTCATAAAAAATAAGTAAATCATCCTAAAAGGAATAAAATTAAACTTTGGCTCATTCAACATAAATTTAATATATGTTTCTCCGTCAATCACCTGCTCGTACCACTTTGGCAATACAGTGGCAGAGATCAATATAATAATGTAACTGGCAAAAACCAGATTTAATAATTCCTTCTTCAATACAAAATTAATCTTTTTACACTTCATAAAAACAAAGCGAAAAACAAAATAAACCACTGCTCCTATTAAATAATACGGTATTAGGTAACTGTCGAAAAGGTAATCCCTGACAAAAAGCATTGTCCATTCTCCATTCTTAAGTATATTGGGAGTATGAAGTAAAACTCTGTTATACTCACCTAAATTTAAACTTTTTTAAGTATATATTAGAAAAAAGTATATGTCAATAGATGCACCAATTCTCTTTCAATCCGGCGCATTATGCATATCCCCTATTCAAACCGTACCTTTTCATACTTATCCCAGTAGGATTCCACCCAGCCTTTTGAATTCTTCCCGCAGTAAATCTGAATCTTCTCCATCCCTTTTCCAAACACATCATCAACGCGATGTCCATTACTAATATCCGGCGCATTTCCCTCAAAAATAACGATTTTCAGACTTTTACAGCCGGCAAATACGGGGGAGTACATTTTATTCACATTTTTCGGCACTGTGACCTGCTGAATTTTCTCACAGTTTTTAAAGGACTCCGTATCCAGATAACTCAAGCTCTCCGGCAGGATGACATTGCTTACCTTTAGTCCCTTTAAGGAGACATAATCCAATTCTTCAAATACCGACAGATCCAGCTCCCCGGAAATATCTGGATAGGCAGAGAGATCCAGTCTCTTTATAGCTGTCTGGTTATCATTCAGCCTTATTCCGTCCCACTGAAATAAATTCTCTGGGGCTTTCTTTTTGCTTTTTTTCAATATTTTTCCTAATTCCGTGAGTTCCTCCTCCAGCGCTTCAGATAATGTGATACCTTTTTCTTCTGCCTGTTCCTTTTGTTGGTCTCTTCCAACTGCTTTCCCTTTCACTGGCACCAGTTCGTACTGTTCCCAGTATTTATCGGTCCAGCCCTTCTTTGACTTGTCGTAATAGATCTTGACTTTATTTTTGATCCCCTCAAACAACATCCTATCCCCTCTCACCTCCGGGGCATCTCCTTTGAAAACAATTTCTTTCAGACCGTTGCACCCCTCAAATGCAGCACTTTCTATATATTCCAGTGTTTCCGGCAGTTCAAGACGGACTATCTTTTTACAGTGACTGACAGAATGCTCATCCAGATATCTGAGCGCTGGCGGCAGCTGCAGCATTAAAAGATTCAACCCTTCTAAACTTACATACTCCATCTTTTTAAATTTTTCTCTCGCCTCTTTTATACTAATGCCTTCTGCCTCTGGATAAAATCTGATTAATAGATAAAATTTATCTTTCAAATTATTAAAAATATCCTCTTGTTCTTTATCCCAATGAACGAATTCGCCATTTATTTCTTCATATACTATAATATTTAACAACAATTTTTCTTTATCATATTCATAATCAATATTCGCAAATTGATCTAATTGGGGTACCTCCTCTAAAAATTCGTCTCTAATCTTTTTACGCAGTTTATAAAAATCCCACCGAAACATGATCATATTTTTTCTCTCTTCGCCATATCCTCCAGACGTAAATGATCTGATAAGAGCATTAAATACACCAAAAATTCCGTTATCCGAAAAAAGCCATGGCACCGCTTTTGCCCAGTCGAACTCATAGGCGGTAAATAGTATATATTCTCCGTATTCTTTCTCTAGTTGATTGAATCCCACTCCCCCTTGCTTCCCTGCCAGATTTCTGCTAAACTTATAGGAAAATACCAGGCAGCACGCATTTTACCACAACTTACAGATCCGGGGAGAAGTCTATGAAACCAGGGGTATATACGGCAACAAAAAAAGACGGAACTTTATATTACCGCAGTTCCATCACATATAAAAATAAACATATCAGTCTCGGCAGTTTTTCCACAGAAAATGCTGCCAATCTCGCCTACCATCTGGCGGATTCCATTCTCCACAATACCAAATACGGTCTGGAGGACTTTTCCTCATGCTCCCGGGCTCTTTCTTTTCGCAAATGGGTAACTCTTATCAATTTTCGGGACAATGGGATCTATATAAAGACGCCAGTCTATCTGTACCAGAAATATTTTCACTATTATTTTTCGCCGGAAGATTATTATATTTTTGATATTGACGATCTCTTTTACTATTCCACCCACACCATAACGAGGCGAGGTGGGCATCTCTTTGTCAGCGATTACGGCATGCAGGTAAATATCCTGTCCCGGTACAGCATAAAAAATTATGGAGTTGCAGGAAGGGATTTTCTTTTTGTCAATGGAAATATGCGGGATTTCCGCTATGAAAATATTGAGATCATCAATCACTATCATGGCGTCTTCCGAAAAACACACCAGGGAAAGACCATGTATGAGACGCGCATTCACTGGAAAGGCGACTTTATCGTTGGACGCTATGAATCAGAGACCGACGCCGCCGTTGCCTACAACAAAGCGGCATCGGTGCTGATCCGAAAGGGATACGATAAAAAATATCCCGTCAACTATGTAGAAGAGCTCTCCCCGGCAGAGTACAAAAACCGTCTGGAAAAGCTGAAGATCTCAAAGACCATCACAGATCTGAAGGAACTGATCTGATATGTCCTGTGATAAGAATCACACCAGAGCCCCCATGAAATACAGGATCAGATAGATGATGATAATGACCCCGTTAAAAACCGAACCAATCGTGGGAGTGGTGACATAGATGTCCTCTCTTTTCAGACATCTCAGCGAGAGCACGAAACCCGTCACGGAGAGCAGCAAATTCAAAATGCCCAGGTATCCGTACATGATTCCGCCATTCCCTTTTTCCATGCCGGAACACACAAACAATATGATCATCATGGCAAAAGACAACGCCGCCAGCAGGGCAGACAGAATCCCCTGCAGCGGATGCTTTTTATCTGTAAACTGAATCTTTCTTCTCTTCCCGATACGAATCTGCATATATTTCCTCCATATTGAAGTGCT
>CAMXSH010000022.1 GCA_947246475.1 uncultured Roseburia sp. | reverse complement strand
CGTCCGTACGGTGGATCTGACAGAGGATCAGCAGAAGACGGTTGTGACTGCCATCGCTGAAAAATATGGTGTGACAAAAGAAAATATTGAAATCGAGACAATTTCAGCTTCTGTAAGTAATGAGATGAAGACGGATGCTGTGATCGCGGTGATCGTTGCAGCGGTCTGCATGCTGATCTACATCTGGATCCGCTTCAAAAACCTCGCATTTGGTGCCAGCTCCGTTCTGGCTCTGATCCATGATGTTATTGTTGTGCTGATGGTGTACGCAGTGGGAAGTGCATTTATCTCTGTAGGAAGTACGTTTATCGCATGTATGCTTACCATCGTTGGATATTCCATCAATGCCACCATCGTTATCTTCGACCGTGTCCGTGAGAACCGGAAGAAAGCGGGAAGCCGCGCAGAAGTTGCGGATATCGTAAATGAGAGTATCACCCAGACACTGAGCAGGAGTATCAATACTTCTATCACGACGCTGATCATGGTAGTGGTTCTGGCGATTATGGGTGTGGATGCAGTTCGTCAGTTTGCGATCCCATTGATCGCAGGTATCATTTCCGGATGTTATTCTTCCGTATGTCTGGCAGGTACTGTATGGTTCTTCCTGAACAAAATGAGCAAAAAGAAAGCGAAAAGTAAATAAATAACAATTTTCATGTATTCAATGGATGAAAATAGAAAAGATGCACATACTATGGGAAAATGGTATGTGCATCTTTTTTTGCGCAAAGGTAAAGGTAAATACCTGCGTATTTCTGGTATACGGTATGATATTCAGTGTGCACGGAATGGAGAATGAAGATATGGAAAAAACTGTTGGAAAACGAAGTGTTCAGTTTGAGGTTCCGCCCTGCATCATTGGCGCAGCGTCAGTGGCAGGAGAAAAAGAAGGAAACGGAGCCTTTGGTAAATACTTTGATTTTGTGGAGACCGATCCCCTTTTTGGAGGTAATACCTGGGAGGAAGCCGAGAGTAAGATGCAGCATATTGCGGCGGACATCGCGATACGCAATGCCGGTCTGGAACCTGGGGACATCCGTTATATCGTCGCCGGGGACCTGCTGGGGCAGCTGATCGCTACCTCATTTGGGATCATGAATTTTAATATCCCGATGTTTGGAGTGTACGGCGCCTGTTCCACCATGGGAGAATCCATGGGCATCGGCTCTATGCTGGTGGAAGGTGGTTTTGCGGATTATGTAGTGGCTTTAACATCCAGCCATTTTGCCAGTGCGGAAAAACAATTCCGTTTTCCCTTGGCGTATGGCAACCAGCGTCCCTATTCTTCCACATGGACGGTGACAGGAAGCGGCGCCGTGGTACTGGGAAAAGGAGATGGCAGCTGGAAGCGCAAGGAGACAGGTTATGTACAGATCTCCGGACTGACAACAGGGGTTATTACAGATTATGGGATCAAGGACAGCATGAATATGGGAGCGTGTATGGCCCCGGCAGCCTGTGACTGTATTTTAAATAATCTGAAAGATTTTGGAATCCAGCCGGATTATTATGATAAAATTATCACCGGGGACCTGGGGACCATCGGACAGCGTATACTAAAAGATATGCTTCTGGGCTATGGTTATGATATCAGCAAACAGCACATGGACTGTGGCACGGAGATCTATTACAACGAAGAACAGGATACCAATGCCGGCGGAAGCGGCTGTGGTTGCAGTGCGATCACCCTAACGGGTTACATTCTCAATAAAATGCGTAAGCATGAGTGGAAGCGGGTGCTCTTTGTACCGACAGGAGCACTGCTTTCTACAGTAAGTTTTAACGAGGGAAATAGTGTACCAGGCATCGCCCATGGGGTAATGCTGGAGATCGCAGGGTAAGAAAGGAGCGGGAGTATGGATTATTTAATAACGTTTTTAGTGGGTGGCGCCATCTGCGCGGTGGTGCAGATCGTCATGGACAATACAAAACTTCTTCCTGGGCGGATCATGGTTATTCTGGTATGTCTGGGAGCGGTGATGAGCGCTGTACGCATCTATGAGCCCTTTGCCAACTGGGCAAAGGCTGGAGCTACGGTTCCCCTGATCGGTTTCGGGCATCTTTTGTTTAAGGGAGTCAAGGAAGCTGTGGACAGCCAGGGCTTTGTGGGAATCTTCTACGGCGGTCTGGAACAGGCTGCGGTGGGGATTGCAGGAGCTTTGATCCTGAGTTTCCTGGCAGCGCTGGTGTTTAAACCAAAGATGTCTTAGTGAAAAAGGAAAAGTATGGTAATATAAAGCCATGGAATGTGAAAGTATCACGTTTCATGGCTTTTTTGTGAATTGCATTTTGGGGTAGAAAAAGGTATGCAAATGAACAATGCATGTTGCAATAAACTTTCAAATTGTGTTAGAATTCTTAAGTGAAGTATCACAGTTGGAGGGGACGGATGAAAAAATTTTACATCGTTTCCATATTAGTCATCATTTTACAGGTTTGCTTTTTCGTCGGGTCGGGTTTTTCATATTCAACGGAGAAAAATTACCGGCAGGTGTGTAAGAAGTACGAAGGATTACGGTATATGGAAGCCAGAGATCAGGTGAATGCCGATAGATCTCAGATTTCAGAGAAGAATTTTGTTAGATTAATGGAGCAGATAGATTGGATGGAGGATATGGAACACAATCGTGTAACTGCATATCTTCCTGAATCAAAAGAAGAAAAAGGATATGTTTATGTTGAAGTTCCCACAGAGAAGGCAGGAATGGAGGGAACGTTGGAAGAAAAATCCATACCCTTATTTGTTTATCAAGAGGGATATAAGAAACTGTTTGGGTTAGAAGGAGAATACCTTCATTTTTTACAAGCAATTATAGCCATCGTTCTTATGTTGTATTTAAATTATAGAAAAGAGAAAATTACATTACTAAGACGTATTCTGTATGCTGTAATTGTTGGAGGAATCGTGTATCTTCCTGAATTGATCTGGATATTTATCTGCTATGGATTTTCTGGGGCGGATTTTCCAGGAATAAGTGTTGGAGAAATTGGCGAGTTTCCAATTTACGGAGTGGCCAGGATTATATATCTGGTAAGATTTTTTGGAATGGTTACCTTAGAATATTTAATTGTGTTTATAAACCGACTTTCGCGCAAACGAAATTGTGTGATTTATTTATTGTTGTTTTGCTTACATATCCTTCCTGCCGCAATAGGGGCTGTTGTGATATGTGTGAGTAAAACTCAAGTTTTCCTTTGTGGATTGTCAGATGTATTGATTGCGACAAATGCTTTGAAATTTAGTTATGAATATGTGGCAATATTGCTTATCCTGGATCTTATCATTATTGCGGTCTGCAGGCTTTATCCCATTTATCATTATTCAGAGAGTGATATTAAACGCATGGAATTGCATTTTAAAGATTAGTTGTAAATTTAACTTATAAAGGATAGGAAAAATCAACTTTGCCATGCGGTAAATATAAAATTTACACTAGCCATGTTATCCATAATTTGGTACAATAAATTTAATGGTTATGCTTGAAATGTAGTACTGGATCTGATAATAAATCAGAGAAAGGAGGGACATGCCATAGTCACGTATCACATTCAGTGTTACATTTATAAAAAGCAATAAATTTTGCAAAACCAAATGGAGGTTTACAAATTTAGGAAAGGAAGGTATCATGACGAAACAAATCAAATCAAAATTGTATGTAGTGGGTATGCTGATCATCCTGGGGGTGATCGCTTCACTGGCGAGGGTTGATGAAACCTTTGCTGCCGATAAGCTGGTAAGTGGTTCTGTGAGAAGTTCTTCAAACAACAATCCGATTATGGATCATAAGTTTGCGGCGGATCCTTTTGCCATGACATACAACGGAAGAGTATACGTGTATATGACGAATGACAGCGAATGTTATGACCGCACGAACAAAGATGGGAGCGGCAATCCTACAGCTTCTAATAAGTATAGCACCATTTCGACGCTTACCGTTTCCTCTTCCAGTGATATGGTGAACTGGGTTGACCACGGGGAGGTCAAAGCAGCGGGTCTTACATCCTGGGCGAGGAATTCCTGGGCGCCGGCTGCGTGCTGGAAGCGCATCAATGGCAAGGACAAGTTTTTCTTATACTTTGCCGATAATGGCAACGGCATTGGTGTTCTGCAGGCGGATTCGCCGCTGGGACCATTTACTGAGCCGCCCACAGGAAGCCATCTGATCCGTAGAGGATCCCAGGCTGCCCAGGGTGTGGAATGGCTCTTTGATCCGGCTGTGCTGGTTGATGATGACGGAACAGGATATCTGTATTATGGCGGAGGCATTCCAGGAGGGGATAATGCTTCCCAGAATCAGAAAAATTATCCTGGAACCGCAAGAGTGGTCCGCCTGGCGGATAATATGGTTCAGCTGGCAGGAAATGCGGTGGCGATCAATGCACCAGGTCTCTTTGAGGATTCTGGAATACATAAGAAGAACGGAAAATATTACTATACATATTGTTCCAATTTCTCAAATAACCTTTCGATAACGGGCAATGGAAACATATGCGCTATGGAGAGTAACAGCCCGATGGGACCATTTACCTATGTTGGGATCGTGCATGAAAACCCATATACATATTTTAGAATTGGTGGAAATAATCATCATGCCTTTTTTGATTTTAATGGAAGTACCTATCTGACGTACCATGCACAGACAGTGACCAAAGCGCTGGCGTTCCCAGCCAACTGCCAGGGATACCGTTCGACACATATGGATAAGGTTTCTTATGATTCCAATGGACATATTAAAATGGTCAAGGGAACCTACCAGGGCGTGGCACAGACAAAGAATCTTGATCCTTATGTGAGGAATGAGGCGGAGACCATTGGCTGGAGCAGCGGGCTGAAAACCAGTATGACCTGGCAGCCAGGTTCTTTTATCCAGTCATCCAATATGAAAGTTTCCCATATTCATAACGGGGACTGGCTGGCTGTATCCGATGTCGACCTGAAAACAGGGCTGAAATCTATCACAATAGGTGCCCAGCCGGTAAATGGCGGCGGAAAGGTAGAGATAAGACTGGACAGCCGGTACGGTACCAAGCTGGGTGAAGTACAGATTAACGGAAGTTCGACAGCATGGAAGGAATATACCGCTTCCCTTTCAACAGCTACAGGTGTACACGATATTTATTTTGTATTCACTGGCTCATCTTCCGGGGAATTGTTCTATCTGGATTATTGGAAGATGTCGAGAACAAATATGGCAGTAGATGTACCTGCACCATCCGGGGATGAGCTCGTGAAAAATGGAACCATTGAGGATGGCCTGACGAACTGGAGTGGTTTATACGGTTGTAATCTTGGACTTGGTTATGTAACAGTACATTCGGGAAAACTTTCCCTCAAAGCAGCAGACAGAAAAATGACGTCTGCTGGAGCAGTGCAGGATATGACAGGCCGTCTTGAGAAAGGGAAGACCTATCAGGTCGGTGCGGCAGTACGGTATAATCTGTCAGAGAATCCGAAAGCAACCGGTCAGACGAAGTTTTTCATGAGTATCATATACGGAGATGGAAAGATCGAAAATATGGCCTCCGTGACAACCGCTGGTGATAAATGGGCGGTTATCAGCGGCAAATATACGGTTCCGTCGGGTGCTGACCTGAGCAGCGTCAGGGTATTTATCGAGACTGCTTACAAGGCAGATCCTGCCGCTCAGGATCTGGTTTCCTTCTTTTTAGATGATGTTTCTATAAAGAAAACGGCGGATCAGGTTCAGAGCAGCAATGGATCCCTGTCAGACGGCTGGTATTACATTAAAAATACGAACTCCGGCAAATATCTGCAGGTGGCAGACAACAAAGGCGGGGACGGTGTGAATGTAGAGATCGGAACAGGTTCCGCTTCCGCAGGTCAGAAATGGTATCTTACGAACCTTGGAAACGGATATGTGACGTTGAAAAACGGTTTGGGATATATGCTGGATGTACAGTACGGCGCCGATAGTGATGGAGCCAATATTCAGACATATTCCGCAAATGGGGCGGATGCCCAGATGTTCAAGATCCAGAAGACATCTGCAGCAAATACTTTTGGTATGACAACAAAAATCACAAAAGATACAAAGGGTCTTGATGTGTATAACTTTGGTAAATCCGATGGAACCAATGTATGCCAGTGGCAGTATAATGCAACATCGAACCAGACCTGGAATTTCGAGGCATGCAGCAGGTAATACAGTTATAATAGTTAAAATTAAAAAAAAGAAGCCATGTGCACCAGCGATCAAAATCGATGGTGCACATGGCTTTTAATTATATTATGTAATATTTACATCAATTCGTTGTAAAAATAGGGGCATCCCATGAACTAGAAATAAAGAAAAATGTAACACAGATAATAATGATCAATAATCCTAAAATGATGAAACATGCCTTTGCTTTTTTGGAAATGCCGGCGTCTGTGGGTTCATCATCATTGCCTCCTTCCCCGCAGAATAAATCCCTTATATCCTCTGATGAGCTCTCTGGATGATTGTACAAATAAGCTGACATCTCGTTATATAGGTTTTTTCTATAGTTTCTTCCCTCAAAAAAGGAATACTTAGAAAGGGGAAATGCTTGTCTGGCAATCTTTTTTAATTCTTTTTTCTGGTTCATAGAAATCTCCGTCATTAACTAAAAGTTCCGTTTTTGCTGCATGTAATGGAAATGGTTTTGCTTTTTACCATTGTTTGACGTCTCATTTTAATTGTTCCTGTGGCGGTGCTCCCGGAGTGGGAGTGCTTTTCATCGTACGGGGTATAAGTGGAGTTGTAGAGTGACAGTTTAGCCCTGGAATTTTCACATACGGCGCTGATCCCGGTAATGTAGCGGAAGGTTCCTGTCAGGGAATACCGCCAGCACAGGGTATTTTTGGAATTGTAATATTCGATATGTTTTGTTCTATCCACTGTGGCAGCGATGGCGCTGCAGGGGCTGACAGAAAAGGGAGACATTTGAGGTGTTTCGGTTATCGTCTCTACATAATAGCCACCGCCATCGTCTTTTGTAATGGTGGTTTTGGCCTGGGGCGCCAATGTGGCTGCTGAAGCAGTGGGAGTATGCACAAAGCAGGCGATCAGTGTCAATATAAATAAAAAGGATAGTATCTTTTTCATTGGTATCATCTCCTTAATCATATGAGTACTCCTTATAAGAAGTAGGTTTTGGCGTTGGAGAGCTGGTA
Source organism: uncultured Roseburia sp. (assembly GCA_947246475.1). Classification (GTDB taxonomy): domain Bacteria; phylum Bacillota; class Clostridia; order Lachnospirales; family Lachnospiraceae; genus Eubacterium_F. The sequence continues at coordinate 29,119 of CAMXSH010000022.1, read as the reverse complement.
TCTGTCGTATTTTTGTGTTTTACGTATTCTTTGTAATGTCCATTTGAGTGATTGAAAGAATTTGTAACATAATTGACAGTAAGTAGTATGACAGATGCTGTTATGAGGACAAAGAAAAGGATAACAAGGCGGTACATTAATATACTTCGTTTCCTTAACATATCAGAGGAAGAAAAAGATTCACGAAGTTCATTTGGCGATCCGAATTTATGAACGATATCATCATAGGAACAGCCGGGATGAGATTCTGCATAGCACAAAAGAGCGTCTTCTACATCCTGTAGAAACTGTTTCTTTAACTTTCTATCTCCATGATAAATATGTCTTACTTGGCGAAGATATTTTTTTAGTACTTTATTATCCAAGATCTAGTCCTCCATCACGATATTACTTGGTGTTTCTTATAATTTTATCTACAGCACCAGTTATGGAAGCATATTCCTGCTTAAGATCCTGCAGGTGCTCCTGGCCTGCTGGTGTTATTTCATAATATACACGAGTGCGGCGGACACCTACTTTTACCTGGTTACAGATCAAATATCCATTTTGCGTCAGGCGATATAATGTGGGGTACATCGTTGCCTCTTTCAGCTCATATTCACCATCGCTGTATTCTTCAAGCTCCTGAGATAACTGATACCCGTACTTTTGTCCCTTTTGTAGTAAAAGAAGAAGAACGAGTTCAATCGTACCCCGCTTCATATTATTTTGCTTTCGAGTTTGTTTTGTCATATATACCAGCCTTTGGGTTCGTCTTATATTTTATGTTCCTGGTAAGGGAGAATACCTATATTGTATATGAATATAAGAAAAAAGTCAAATATTTTAAGAAAAAAATACTTTTTGTAAAATAGTATTTGACAAATATATATTATTGTAGTATATTTATATCAAGCAACGAGAAGAAGCAAGAAGGGAGAATGTTCTTGTTGCTGATTTAAATAAGGGGAGGTGAAAGAATGTATAAGAATATTGAGTCTGTTTACAGAGATGAAATTGAAAAAAGCGTTCTTTTCATATGGTAGTGCAATACCGAAAAGAACGCCGAGATACATAACATTTATATTATCTTATAATTATGAAGATATGTCAAGAGAAAATAAGTTCTGACAAACTTATTAGCGGGTTTTTGGAAAACTCGGGATGTGCAAAAATCATGCACAGAAATTATGAGAAAACACAAAAATATCTAAATGAAAAATTGAAAGGAATGATAAATATGAAGAAAATATTGAAGAATGGTAAAAAGGCAGTGGCAGGACTGGTTCTGACCATGATGGCAGTATGTATGATCTCTTCTGTGGCACAGGGAGCCAACAACATTAAAAGGTTTGGTTCAAGGGAAAGGGATTCAAACGGCTATTATAGTTATACGAAGGTGACAGGTTACGATGACAATGGATTTGGGCTTAATTTGAAAGTGGGAGCTCAGATCGTTGGAGGAGAATGGAGTTATTGGGAAGACAGAGGGATGGCAGATACGCGATCCAAATCTGTTAGTTTTTTTGCGGATGCCAAACATAGTTATCGAATCGGTGGTGGAAGCAAAGTGACTTGGACTAAAAATTGATTTTGGTTATGGCGCCTGTTAGTCCTTTGATTTAGATTAGGAGTTGGTTATGCTATAAGGACTTGAGCATAAGGATCCAGGAGGGAGAGGGGTTCGCAGGGCAGAATCTGAGAATGGAGCACTGTTCAGAGCTGATTCTCTTCCTCCTTGGAAACGGCTCCAAGGGGACCATTGAGCCTGGGACTGAGTTTAGTAATTATAGTTCATTTTATGACTATTCCTGTTCAGAAAATAAATTTATTATTTTACAGGTCTTCCTACCTGTGCCTGTGATGATGATTTTTCTGCTAGGAAAAGCAGAAAATTATATAATGAAAAAACAAAAGGAACCGCAACAGTGAAGTCAGCTGTCAGTTCCAATGCTGGAAATGCCTGGCACAGTTGTCAGATCGGCAGTGGTAATAAAGTAACCTGGATACAAAACTAAATTGGCTTTGGCGCCCGTTGGTCTTTAGATTTAGATTAGGAGTTGTCTATGAGAAAAATAAGATTTATGATCGAGGAATTTTTCCGGAGTTTCCATAAGAGCCTGCTGAAGAATCTGCTGCTGATGGTTATGTTTTCCATCAGCCTTGTGATGACAGTGATCATGGGCTCCTACTACTTTGGTTTTGGAGAGCGTCATCATGAATCGACGCAGCAGGTGGGAGACAAAACCTGGTGTCCCCTGGATCTTATGACAGAAAATGACAGTGAGATTGAGGAAAGCCTGATGACGGCAACGGGCTGCCTGAACATGATCGATTATTATGAAACCCTCAAATCCTCCAAAGATTGTCCTATTATTTCAGTGGAAGTACCGTGTATTAATATGAAAGAAGAGGATGTGAAGCGTTTTTTCGGTAACAGAAGCTATTTGAATTTTCTGCTGGAGACGCGGAGAGAGGCATTTATGGCGGAGTTTGGGGATGAGGGGGTATGTAGTCTGCTGGATATGAAGGGGGCTCGGATCGACCTGGGTGCATACCGTTACTTTGGTCTGGGAACCCAGGAAGGTGAGGGCTTCACGGAGCAGAATCTGAAACTGGAGCACTGGTCGGATCCCATCCCTATCCTCCTGGGAAGCGATTATAAAGGTATCATGAAGCCGGGGGATGAGTTCAGCCTCTGGTGCTGGGGATATGTTTACCCCTGCAGGGTGGCGGGCATATTGGAGAAGGGGGCTATGATCCCAGAGCATCCGGCTGCAGAAAATACTGATTTCTGCCAGCTGGATTCCAGGATACTTCTGCCCTTTGGGATCCAGATTTCAGAACCTTTTGAAACAGTAGATGAGATCAAAAAATATGCATATCTTTCCTATCTGAGTCTGCAGTCAGGAATCGCACAGATTCCAGAAGGTAAAGTGAAAGAACAGGTTGCGGTGTTCCGGGATGTGGGAAAAGAGTTTGAGCTTCCACCAGTTCAGGTAATAGGTACCACCATGGGAGTGGATCTTCTTCGGAATGAATCCATCGCCAGCATTAGAATTCTGCTGATCCTGTCTGTTACTCTGTCCTGCTTTACGTTGTATGGTATTTTTATCACCTTTTATGACAAGATACAATCCAACAACAGAGTATATGGCATTTATCTGATGAATGGATGTTCCCTGAGTATGATCCTGGTTCCGCTTCTGCTGGAAATAGCTGTGATTCTTATTCCCTCAGTTTTTGTCAGCAGGCTTGTGTTTATAAGAGAGAATTCAAATATGTATTATATGCCGGAGGATATCATACGAGTGGCATGTGTGACTGCAGGTCTGGTGTTTGTGTTGGGTATTGGAGTTGTTGCCTTTCTGATGCGGGGCGTGGATACGGAGCAACTGATCCGACAGAAGGACTAAAGGAGGGAAATTGGAGATGGAAAAGATACAGATCAAAGAGGTATGCAAGACTTTTGGCAAAAAAGAAGCCCGCGTCCAGGCGTTGCGGGGTGTCACGCTCTCTATCCAGGAGGGTGAAATGGCAGCTGTCATGGGAAAGAGTGGCTCTGGTAAATCCACCTCGGTGGGATGATGTCAATGGACAGCGGGGAGTATTTTTATGATGGGAATGCAGTCAATTTTAAGAGCCAGCGGAACCTAACGAAATTCCGGCGCAATGAGATTGGATTTGTGGTGCAGTACTTTGCTCTCGTGGAGGATATCAATGTTTTTAACAATGTTGCGCTTCCGTTGAAGTATCAGGGATATTCAGGTAGAAAAATCAGAAAAATGGTGATGGAAGCTTTGAGTGAGCTTGGTATCGAGGATAAGGCAAAAGCGTATCCTTCAGAACTGTCGGGAGGGCAGCAGCAGAGAGTGGCGATCGCGCGGGCCATCGTGAAGCGGCCGAAGGTGATTTTGGCAGATGAGCCGACTGGGGCGCTGGATGAGGCCACGGGGGATGAGGTACAAAAAATATTTCGGAAGCTGAATGAAAAGGGAAACACCATCGTTATTGTAACACACGATGAAAAGGTTGCGAAAAATTGTGACAGGGTGATCTATGTAAAAGATGGCAGGGTGTTAGCAATACCGCAGAATGAGAGAACGGGACATGGCGGAGGAGGGGATGCGTGATGAAGGTTGCGGGAAAGAAGATCCCCAGGGGAAATGTACTTTTATTTTTTAGTTTTACTGCCATCTCCCTTTGCCTTTTACTGATTGTGTCAGCGGTCCGTGCCGAGAAGGTGAATCGTCTGAACAAGTATACGATGTATTCCGGGCATCAGAAAGGATTTAGTGTCAGCGGTGGTGATGGGGCAGAGCAATGGGAACCTGTGATCTCGGAGCTTGCATCCCAGAATGAGCATTTTATTCTTTATGTTCCTATGGAGGATCCGGGAATGATCGTAAAGGGCATCTGTACCCGGGGCGATGACAGGGAGGTACCGATGATATGGGGGGAGTATTTTGATTTTTCCACATCCTGGACGGATACACCTAAGGCGGTTATTGGCAGTCAGTACCAAAAGGATATTGTGGAACGGGATGGAAAAAAGTATTACAGGTTTAATGAGACGGACTTTGAAGTGATCGGGATCATGGGTACTGAAGAAAAGAGTCGGATCAATCAAATGCTGCTGATTGATTTTAAGTCCGCTGTCCATATCACAGGGGTGGAGACAAACTATGTGCTGGACGGCGAAAAAAGCGATTTATTAGATATTGGTCAGAAGATCCAAGACAATATACCCTTTCCTTCGACAGTAGTGATCACTTTGGAGGAGTCTGATACTGTTTCCATTATGGAGCATTTTTTGGCTCCGGATGTTATCCTGGATACCATGTATGCCATGATCCTGATCAGTTTTTCGTTGAGCACGGTTCTGGTCACACTGATCTGGCTTCGTTTTCGTAGACAGCTATTTTTTGCATGGAAGCTGTGTGGTTATGAGAAGCTCTCAGAACGGTTGGAAATATCCAAACGTTTTTATATGATTACTGGGGCCGGTTTAGGAACAGGACTGGTTATGATGTCCGGCATTGTCGTGGCTGTGCCAGAAATCCACCTGGTGTTCCGTGATATTTTGGGGGCGGTGGGCATAACAGCCGGTCTGGGAACGCTGATCTTATTTATCTGTTATTTTCTGGATCGAAGAAAAGCTGGGAGCTAGATGAGGCAGGCATCTCAGGCATAGTAACTTTCACTGAATGCAGAGAAAAAGTTACTAAGGTAACATATTTTTAATATCATCAGCTGTTTTTATCATGTTTAGCTATAAAAAGGCTGTTTTTAGTAAATAAAAACATTTCTGGGCGCAAAAAGGGTTATACTGATTTCCAGAACAAAAGGTGAAAAAAGTTAGGAATTATAGTACATTGTTGTGAGAATCGATCTTTGCTATACTTTTCGCGTAAGGAGTGTTACCAGTATGAGAAAAAAGATAAGAGACACGGAAGTGGGACTGCGTATTATGAATTTGCGTCTTGACCACGGATATTCCAGAGAACGGCTGGCGGAGATGGCAGGAATCTCTGCCAAGTTTTTATTTGAGATCGAAAGGAGCAAGAAAGGTTTTTCAGCGACGACGCTGGTTCGTCTGTCAAAGGCATTAAATGTCAGCACAGATTATATCATGACGGGGTACGGTACTGAGCGACACGAAGAGCGGCTTGCAGCTGCATTAGAGCGGTTCGAGCCCGATTTTTTGGAGCAAGTAGAAGATTTATTAGAGTTTGCATATGAGATCGTTCATAAAAAATAAAATATTTTTCTAGAAATACTCTCTATAATCATAAATACAACAATGTGATATGGAATTAAATTGTATTTACTCCTTATAATAGTACAAAAAGGCGAGGTTGTATTTATGAGCAGAATGAGACAATTAAGGGAAGAAAAAGACATAACGCAGGAAGAACTGGCTTTTGTTCTGGATATTTCACAACAGCGGATCAGTAAGATTGAGAGAAATAAAGCGCCGCTTAGTGATGAACTTATTATTCGCTGTGCCAGGTATTTTGGAGTCACAGCAGATTATTTTCTGGGAATCAGCGACATTCGCCTTGAGGTGGAAGTGGATGAAGCAAAGCCGCTGGGACAGGACGGAGCAGGTTATCGGGAGCTTATTTACTATTTTACGCGTATGAATCCGAGAGAACAGGAAGTTCTGGTTGCAATTGAAAAGCTGCTTTGTCGTCTGACTGATAAAGAATAGATAATTTGCTATGCTCTGATTATTTATTCTTTTTCTTTATGGAGGAAATGCATGAATGTACTGATTTTAGAAGATAATGAAGTGGCAAGAAATGCCCTGGTTAAGATTGTAAAATCCTGTATGAATCAGATTCAGGTTTTTGCTTTTGATAATCGGGGTGAAGCATATATGTGTGCCATGGACAAAAACATCGATCTTTTTCTCGTTGATATCATACTGAATCCGAAAGAGCGAAACGATTCTTCGGGAATACGTTTTGCCAGTGATCTGCGGGATAATATCCGTTATAAAGCGAAACCTATTATATTTATAACTACTTTGTCTGGATTAGAGGGAGCGCTGCTCAGGCAGGTGCATTGTTATGATTATATTGAGAAGCCGATCGATGCGCCGCGGGTCAGGCGCCGTATACTTGAGGCTCTTGATTCCATTGTGGCAGAGCGTAAACTCAGAAAGCCGGAACAGCTTTCTTTGCGCTATGACGGGGTGAATTTTCCAGTGATCATTGATGAGATCATCTATATGGTTAGCAGGCGGGGAGTACTATATATCTATGGGATAGAGGATCGGATTGAAATTCCAAACCTACCTATGAGTACCTTTTTAAGCCGAATCCGGGATAATCAGTTTCTGATTCCCATCAAAGGAACAGCAGTCAATGTAAGATATATCAGATCCGTTGATTTTTCCCAGAATAAGGTCTATTTAAAACGGACGAAGGATGTAGTGGATATCGGTGGAAGGATGAAAAAAAGGTTTAGAGAGGAATTTGAAGAATGCTTTCGTTTGATCAATTAGTGGTTCCCATAAACAGTCTTTTGGAGATTACCAGTGTGATCATGCTCCTTCATGTACTGAATGTCGGCAAAACCAGGGGCAGGCTGTTGAACTTTGTGCTGTTTTATATTTGCATCATTACATACCTCGTCTGGGTTAACCTTTATACGGAAAGCAAAGAACTGTTTGCGCTGGGATACATCATCCTGTTCTTATTTGCTAAATGGCAGTATCAGATGTCTGTACTGCCAGGGGTGATTGTTGTGATTGGCGCTGTTGTAACCGTGGGAATCTTGGAGATGATTTATTATGCACCCATTAGTCTGCTGAGTGTTTTGAATGTTTCAGACAGTTTGATTTCTTTTATTGTTGTAATGGCAATGTCAATAACTGTCTTTCTCCTGCATAAAAAGATTCCGGTGCATGCGGTTCATAAGCTTTTATTTCAGCAGGAAAAGTACTCATTTATAGTGAGCAGCATATGCAGTGCGGCTGTAATCTATGCTATAATTTCTTTCAGCGGGAGCAAGGGACTTTCGTTTTCAGAGTATTTTTATGTGATCTGCTGTGTGGCGATCATTGCATTATCTTCCTATAAATTGAATAAGTACCGCTATGAAGTGAAACTCCGTACGGAGTACTCGGAAAAATATGGCGAAGTGCTGGAACAGATCAGGGAGCGCCAGCATAAGTTTTCCAATCAGCTGAACGCCATCTATGCCCTTCACCAGCTCTACCACACTTATGAGGAACTGGTAGAAAAGCAGAAGGAGCAGACGGAAGAACTATGCAAATACATCATGCCCAATACTGTCATAATACTGAAAAATCCTATCGTGATCGCCCATGTGTATCAAAAGATCTGTGAAGCGGCGGATCATGGCATCCGGCTGCGTACCAAATTCACCTGTGAGCTGGAGAGCGTGTCTGTGCCTGATATCTATCTGGTGGAGATCATCGGGACGCTTTTTGACAATGCCATGGAAAATATTCTCGAAGAACGGCCTGAGGCAGAGATGTATCTTGAGATAACAGGAAAGGAAGACTGTGTGATGATCGAGGTCTGCAATGAACATCCTTTTATCCATCAGTCCGAGTGGAGAAGATTTCTTCAGAGAGGTTATTCCACGAAGGGAAAGGACAGAGGGCTTGGGCTGTATCATCTGAAGAAGCTGATGGCGAAATACGATGGAGATATCGTGATTCAGAATAAGACGATAAATGAAAAGCCATATTTTTCGATTGCAGTGAAAATAAAATAAGACAAAACGATAAGAAACACGCAAATCGTGTTTCTTACGTTCGCGGGCGGCACCATGGCTTGTGCCTTCCGCACAAATAAAAAGAGATGCCCCACCGTGGTAGAGTGTGGGGCATCTCTTTTTTGTTTCAGTCTTTGTCCTGTGGGTATTCCGGCTCTCCGAAAAATACGAAGCTGGTGCCATGGAACCGCATAAATGCGCCGAGGGCAAGGCACAGGCTGCAGAGACTATACAGGGATGTTTTGGTGAATTTTTTCATGATGTTGTTTCCTTTCTTTTATTAGTTTGGCAGCGGCTAGCTGCAGTATCTGTAAAATACTTACCCAGAAGATAATGTTCCGAAAAGGTAAGTACCTAACATTCAAAAGCAGGAGTATATAGACAAATACCACGCTGCAGGCGACGAACCGGAATACATTGCCCTTCTTCCTTGAAGGGGCGGGACGCCTGTCCGAAGAAACTGGACCGATGATGCCGATGATAAATATACCGGCCGTCAGGCACAGGATCTGAATCCAAAGAGGAGGGAAACAAAACTCTGCCAGTACAACTGCGCCCAGTAAAAATGAAAAAGTAAAGAGCAGACAGGACAGATAATGTGACAGATGTATCCCACCAGTAAAATTACGTATAGATAAAAGTACCAGAATGGCAGCCAGTAATTCTGTCTGTCGGTTCATCAGGGAAAATGCAGTAAAGAGAACAGCCAGTTTGCTTGTCTCGGATATAAAACTGATTATCACATAACGGATCCTGGCGATCTCCAGCTCGGTAAAATGAAATTCCCGTGTTAAATACGGGGATATATTATTGAATGCTGACATTTATGTTATCCTCCGAGGGAGAGAATAACATAAATATTTTTGGGTTTTTGAATATATCTTTATAGATTTATATTTTGTGTTTATAGTAAAAAAAATGGAATAGAAAATGAAAAAAAAACTACATTATAAATTGTTATAAGGACTCCATAAATATTTTAGAACGTAAGTATTTTTGTACTTAATGTAAAGAAATCGCAGTAAAGCCGGGTTGAAAATATTTCCAATTCATTATATAATAATGTTTATAACAGCATTGCCAAGAGGGAATGACAGGAGGAGATGAGGCTTTTGAAAAAGAAATTTGACAGTAAGTATGTGTATGCAGGACTTACTGCCTTTTGTGTTTTGATCGCAGTATTGATCTGTGCTTTTTTATTTTTTAACTTTGACGGGGTACTTGCCATCCTGGGAAAGATAAATTCTGCACTTACGCCAGTATACATCGGGCTGGCGGTGGCATATCTGCTGAGTCCGCTGGTGAATGTGGTGGAGAGGAATGTTTTTATTCCCCTGTTCCGGAAGATGATTAAAAAACGCAAAGCAGTCCGGGGGATAAGCCGTGCGGTTTCTGTGGCTGTGGTGCTCCTGATGGCGCTGGCTGTGTTGTTCTGGCTGACAATGCTCGTTCTGCCGGAGGTGGTGGACAGTATTACCAATCTTGCCAACAGTCTTCCTGAGTATTACCGAAATATCGTGAATGTGGCACAGGAACTCAGTGGCAAGCATCCAGAGATCGCTGCCTATTTAAAAGAAACTTCAGAAACCATTTATGTGCAGCTGATCGGATGGCTGCAGAATGAACTGATCCCTACCAGCACGGAGGTTCTGGGAACCGTCTCTGACGGGCTGATGGATGCGCTGGGAGTGCTTTTGAATCTGGTCATCGGGATCATTATTTCCATCTATCTTATGGCTGGCAAAGAGACATTCTGTGCCCAGGCAAAACGAATGCTGTTTTCTGTTCTTCCGCAGAAATACGCCAGCCTGACGCTGGAGATTGGGAAGGATATAAACCGTTCTTTTGCCAGGTTTTTCAGTGGAAAGATCATTGATTCCATCATTGTGGCGATTATTACTTTTATCGTTTTGAGCATTGCGGATACTCCTTACACGGCATTGATCAGCGTATTGATCGGCGTTACCAATATCATTCCTTTTTTTGGGCAGTATATCGGAGCTGTTCCAAGTGCTTTCCTGGTTTTTCTGGTGGATCCAGTCAAGGGGATCATTTTTGTCATCCTGATCATCATTATACTTCAGGTTGATGGTAATATCATAGGCCCGAAGATTATAGGAGAATCCATCGGACTGGGAAGCTTCTGGATCCTGTTTGCCATCTTGGTATTTGGTTCCCTGTTTGGAATTATTGGAATGATCTGCGCTGTTCCTGTGTTTGCAGTAGTGTATAAGACCATAAAGAACTGGAGTGCAAGAAGGCTGGAGAGAAAGGGGCTGCCACAGGATACCCAGAGTTATCAGCGGATGGGCAGAGTAAGTCAAAAAGATAGAAATTGATAAGAATAGAAAGGGGCTGCCACAGAAATGAATTCATTCTGCGGGCAGCCCCCTGGTTTTTATGCTGTTAAAAACTTTTGATCCAGTTGATCAGGGAAGGGTAGTGCGTCTGATTGTATACGTCCTTCCGCATCTGGTCTGTGACCGGACCTTTTGATTCCATAATTGCGATAATCGCTTCCTGAAGTCCCGCGGTTTTTCCGTCTTCATAGGTCTTTTGGGAGTCCGGAGCCGGGGCGCTTTGAAGTGTGGTATTGTCAGTTAAAATAGTTTCTTCTTTTTCCTCCACGCTTATGGAGGCGTCTGGTGTCTCTGTTTTTTCATCCAAAGTCATATTTTCTGGCTCAGCTGGTGCTGTGGGTTCAGACAATGGTTCCAATATGTCCTCTACTTCTGTAGACTTTTCTTCGCCCATCAGGGGAACCCAGATATCTCCAGAGTTTGCCCGGACGTTCACTACGATATTTCCATTTACGACAGATACGGTCTCTCCGGATAGTTTTCCGATGTAAGTATCCGCACTGCCGGCAGGAACTGTCATAACAAAATCGCTGTCATCATTGTTCACTGTCACGATTACAGACACACCGTCTGCATTTCTGGAAAAAGCATACTGGCGGTTGGCGAGGATCAGTTCCTTGTAGTCGCCGTAAGAGAGGGCCGGGGTTTCCCGGCGGACCGCTCCCAGCCTGGCGATGAGTCCAGTGCATGGATTCTGTGACAGGGCATTGCTGAAATCATCCAGGTTCAGAGACGGACGAAGAGAGGCATCGGAACCTCGTTCCTTTTTTCCTTCAATGGCAAATTCAGAACCATAGTAAATGGAAGGAATGCCAGGAAGGGTATACAGGAGAATATGAACGGGGGTAAAGTGCGCTTTGTTTGTAAGTTTTGTGTAGATCCGCTCTACGTCGTGGTTGTCGACAAAGTTGTAGAGCTTCAGACCTTCTGGCCGGTTGCCGCCCATCTCATAGAGGCGCTTTACCGTGTGGGCAATCTCAAAAAAGTTGTGGTCGTTGTGGCCTGAGTATAGAGCTTTATGGAGATGATAATTGGTGACAGAATGCAGTGTTCCCTCGTTGACCCAGCGTGTATAATCGCCATGGATCACCTCGCCCATCAGCCAGAAATCTGGTTTGACTTCATTTGCCACATGGCGCAGTGCTTTCATATATTCAAAGTCCAGCACATCAGCGGCGTCCAGACGGATTCCGTCGATATCAAATTCGCTGACCCAGAAACGGATCACATCACAGATATAATCCCGGACAGCGGGATTGTGCTGGTTCAACTTTACGAGAAGATTGTAGCCTCCCCAGTTTTCATAAGAAAAGCCGTCATTGTATTCCGTATTTCCACCAAAGTTTACGTTGCAGTACCAGTCGCGGTAGGGGGAATTCTCCCGGTTTTTGCGGATGTCCTGGAAAGCAAAAAAGTCTCTGCCGGTGTGGTTGAAGACTCCGTCCAGAATGACACGGATTCCCTCATTGTGGCATGCCCGCACAAAATCTGTCAGATCCTGGTTATCACCCAGGCGGCTGTCTAGTTTTTTGTAATCGGTAGTTTCGTAACCGTGTCCAACGGATTCAAACAGTGGGCCGATATAGACCGCATTGAATCCGGTTTCTTTGATGTGGCGGATCCAGGGAAGCAGTTCCTGTAAGCGGTGAACTGGCTCACCATAGCTGTTTTCCTTTGGCGCACCACATAATCCCAAAGGATAAATATGATAAAAAATCGCTTCGTCGTACCAAGCCATAATAATCCTCCTTCATTGTGTGTTCTATAGCCAAGTATATCATATCCAAAAGTGTTTTAGAAGAAAAAAGTGAAAAAGTGTTGACAGGGTGGTCTACAGATGATAGACTTATTATAAGGTCTAAAAAGAATAGACCAAATGGAAAGGGGGAGGATTTTTTTGAAAAATAATTTACTTTCAGAAAGCGAGATGGCATTTGCCCGGATCATATGGGAGATGGAGCCGGTTCGTTCCGGGGAACTCGTGAAGATCTGCCTGGAACGTTTCGGGTGGAAAAAATCTACGACTTATACGGTGCTGAAAAACCTGTGCAGGGAAGGGATCTTTCGGAATGAAAATGCCGTTGTCACTTCACAAATGAGCCGGGAGGAGTATCTGGAACAAGAGAGTACGACCATTGTAAACAACCGTTTCGAGGGTTCTCTCTCTAAATTTGTTACAGCCTTTACCGGAAGAAAAAGATTGACTGACAAGCAGATCCAGGAACTTCAGCAGATTATTGAGGAAAATAAGAAGTGAGATAACCAGTGTTTTTGAAGGAAATGGGGAATGAACATGGAGAAGATGTTGGAACAGGGGTTGGAGGTTATATTGGGAAACAGGATGTTGGTCCATATCGTGGATCTCTGTGCAGTCACATCGGCAGTTATTTTATTTTTATTATTAATCCGTCCACTGATGAAGCGGCTGCCGAGGATTGGAATGTACATACTTTGGTTTATGGTGCTTGTGCGGATTCTTTGCCCTGTTACAGTAAATGGAATATACGGGCTGCTGCCAGATAAAATAGAACAGTCCGTAGGGAGAGTCGGAAGTTATCTGCAGGTGGAAGGGATCGTGGAGAAATTAGAAATGCGGCGGCGAAGCACATACGGGGGAAGCAGCAATGGTTACCGTCTGCCAAAAGAGATCCAGGTTAATAAGGATGAAACTACCCATTTGTCCCCGGAAAAAGAAGGAGTGGAGAAAACGCCCTCTTTAGAGAAAGCCGCATCGGCCGCTCCGGCTGCTGCGGGCAGGGAAAAAGCGAGGGATGAGGGACAGGTGATGGATGTTCTGAGACAGCATCAGCCGGGAGAATGGCTGCTGGGGATCTGGGGGGCCGGGGTCCTTTGCTGCTGGCTGTATATGATTTTCTGGATCATCCGGACCCATTGGCGGTATTCTGATGCCGTATGTATAAGAGATAATATATATCAGCATCCATTGGTAGACAATTCTTTTGTGATGGGGATGCTGTCCCCGAAAATTTATATATCGGAACAACTAATAGGGGAAGCCAGGAGATATGTACTGTGTCACGAACAGGTGCATATTGCCAGGAGGGATTATCTGGTGAAACCACTGGTATTTGCCGTGTTTTCACTTTTATGGTTTAATCCGCTGGTCTGGGCAGCCTGGTATTTTATGATGAAGGACATGGAGATATCCTGTGACGAAGCGGTGGTACGGAAGCTGGGCTACCAGGAGAGGGAATATTATTCCAGCCTGCTGATTTCCCTGGCATCGGGAAGTAAGATGGTTATGAGCCAGAATCCAGGATTTAGTGCTGGAACAGTAAAAGAACGTATCCTGAGTGTGATGCGCTGCCGCAAACCAGGCAGGGCAGTTACGATCATACTCTGTGCCGCGGTGGCGCTGTGTGGCTGCGGCATCGTGTCGGAACCAGTGAAAAAAGTGGAGAGCATACCGGACAAACAGCCCAAAGGACTTTGGGTGGAAAAGGATTTAGGGATCAACCGGGATGAAGAAGCTTTTGAGGAGGTTGAGAAGCGGCTGGAAAAGGGCGAGGAGAACCCTTTGATGCAGAGATCCATGGAGTGCGTCGTAGATGCCCAGGGGACGCCGGTGCAGTTTGTCAGGCTGGATGATATGAAAGAGATTTCATATAGTAAATTTGTAGGTAATGGGGATGGCGGCTGGAATAAGGTGGAAAATACCTGGTCTTCTGAGTATCAAAAAAGATTCCCTGACCGGAATTATAATTTAGAACGCTACAAATACGGTGCAGATGGTTTTTTGTATCTATATGTGATCCGGTACAATTTATGTAAAGACGATGCTGTGTATAGGGCTGACCAGCAGAAGTCTCTGCAGGCGTTGGAACACTATCTGCTGCGGGTGGATGAAAAAGAGGGAAAGATGGTGGAGATGCCAGTTATGCAGCAGCCGGAGGGAGAGATGGATTTTGCGGTAGCCTCCGACGGGACGATCCTTTTCGTGGATCAGATGAACCGGGCAGAGCTGTATAATGGTACCACATTGGAGAAAAACCGTGAATTTCAAATGTATCAGCGCATTTCCTGTGTATATGCGGGAGATGAATTCTGGACGTATCTAATCCATGATCAGAGCAGCAAAAAGATCCATATCCGGATTCTGGATGAGGATGGAGACCAGCTTCAGGATCTGCCCACAGAAGTAGAATACAATGGTGGAACCCGCCCTCCTGCTGCACTGGGGATAAAAGATAATACGGTTATACTGGCCTGGGGTGATGGTATTTACGAAGCTGAACCAGGAGAAAAGAAACTGCGTTACATTTTAGGTCACGAAACGGATAATATTTATTATTTGTGGTCAGAACTGTATGGTAATATCGTGGTAAGCATTTTCAAAGGAAATAATGACGATTATTATGCCGGCATGCAGGAATACCGGGAAGATGAAATCCGTGATCCGGCAATGGCTCAGTGGGATGCAGACATGTTTCTTCACTATACACAGATAAGTGATGCGGAATGAGACAAGACTAAAAAACAAAATAATTATTTTGTTTTGTGGTTTCATGAGACGGAAAAATATGTTATAATCAATACGGGTTCCGGGAGATGCCGGAGTCCGTATTTTCGCAAGTATGGGTTTACGAATGGAGGGAAAACATTTGAGAAGAAAAAAGATCATCCCGGTTCTGGCGGGAGTCAGTATATGCCTGTGCCTGACATCCTGTGGGCTTTTGCCGACAGAGGAAGAATTTGATGCAGCGCCCGTTGTGAAAGAATACGAGGGGGCAGATTTCAATAAAGTCTCAGTAGAAAGAGGCAATCTGGTAAAGACAGAAGAGATTTCTGGTAAATATAAAGGAACGATAAAAGAGGAGATCCAGACGGACGGAGCGGGAGTCGTGAAAAAAATACATGTCCGGAAGGGACAGAGGGTGAAAGCCGGGGACAAGATCCTGAGCTATGTGCTCCCGGGCAGTGAAAATACTCTGCGGGAGGCAGAGAATAAGATTGAAAAGATGGAGCTGCAGATCCGCCAGGCAAAGCGTCTGATGAATCTGGAGATTGAGAAGCAGCAGAAGACTGGCGGAAGTAAAAAAGAGATAGATGGTATTAGACAGCAGTATGAACAGGAGATCCGATCCTATGAATCAAGTCTGAAACTTACGCGGATGGATGCCCGGATCGCCAGGGAGGAGATCGAGGAGGAGGAGATCACAGCCTCTGTAAAAGGAGTTGTGACTTTTGTGGATGAGAAGGCAGAAGGGACTTTTGGAGACAGCTCCAAACCTACTGTGATCATAGAAGGGGCGTCGAAAAACCGTTTTGAGGCCAATAGCAAATACGCTTCCTACTGCAGGGAGGGAGATGTAGTCACAGTGGAAGTCAGGGGAGCAGAGTATAAGGCAACGATCCGGAAAGATAAAGAATCCACAGACAGCATTTATTTTTACCCCAAAAATAAAGTAAATCTGGAGGAGGGTACCGTCTGCAATTATAAAGTAGTGCTAAAAGAGAAAAAAGATGTTCTGTATCTTCCTGTCTCTATCGTATATGCCATGGGAGACAAACATGTGGTATATTATGAGGACGAAAACGGACTAAAATCCATGAAGGAGGTTACGGTGGGGGAAACGATCAATAATTCAGTAGAGATCCTCAGCGGGCTGGAAGAAAATGAACAGGTGATAGCAAATTAAGTGCAGAGTCAGAATGTGCACAGAAACGGAGAATGATATGAAAAAGATCATGGGTGTGTGTATGGCAGCCGTTCTTCTTCTGAGCGGCTGTGGTGAGATGAAGGTGATGGAGGTACCGGAACTGATCAAACCTGTGAGTGTGGATATGGATACAGCACCGGTTGTTAAGATGGATCTGAGTGGAGTGATAGCGTATTCTGCCCAGATCGTACCAAATGTGGAGGAACTTTCTTTTCTTTCTTCTGGAAGCATTAATAGTATGAATGTATCCATTGGCGACAAGGTAAAGGCGGGGCAGCTTCTGGCAACTCTTTCCGCATCTTCGGCAAAGGCAAAAAATCTGCGAAGTGAGATCAAAACCTTGAAAGAGCAGAATGATGACAGAAATAAACAAGGGCAGTATGATATAGCGATGCTGGAGGAGAATATGAAAGAACTGCGCAGGCAGCTTGCGAAAGAAAAGAACTCCTCCCGGATCAAAAAGATTAAGAGGCAGATTGAAAGTGAAAAAATGGATGTAAAGATCGCAGAGGAAAAGCTTTTGCAGCAGAAAGAACTGCAGCAGCTGGAGATCCGCCAGAAAGAAAGTGAGCTTGCTGAGGCCGAGAAAAGCGTAAAGGGAGCTGAACTGCATTCTCCGATAAATGGGGAAGTGATCGGAACAGCGGGCGGAAGCGGCTATATGGTTCAGGGCGGAGATACCATCATTCAGGTGGCCAATATGGAGAAACCGAGAGTGAGGACTGTTTTCGTATCGTCGGCTATGATCGCCAAGGCGAACCGCTGCATCGCGGTGATCGATGGGAAAGAATATGAGATTGAGATTGAGGGACAGGAACTGTCACGGGAGGAGATTGAGCGGGGAAAAGGTCTGCCGGAGTTCTCCTGGTTTGATTTCAAGGATGAACATGTATCCGCTGAGGTGGGCAGCTCTGCTGCTGTGGAACTTCACACAGATTCTGTTAAAGATGCTCTGGTGGTGCCAGTGAATGCCCTGTTTGGAAGCGGAGAGGAAAAATATGTATATCTGGTAGAAGGAGATGCCAAAATCAAAACAGCGGTAACAGCAGGAACAAAGACAGATGCCTATGTCCAGCTTGTTTCGGGAGTAAAGGAAGGGGATGTTGTATATGTGGAAAGCTAAACTGATCTCTCTGACAGTCCTGACAGCCCTGGTCCTGACAGCCTGTGGAGGAGGTAATGGCAGCGGGGACGGGGAAGTCCTTTTGTATGAAGAAGAGGTGTCCGGAGGAGCTGTGGATGCTGCTGAATCCTATGAGACCGTGACCGTCCGGAGAGAGGATTACCAGGAGATGTACAACGATACAGGAGAGCTGGATTATACGGATAATGACGCTGTATATATTGATGAGGAGGATGCTGTTCTGGATTCTATCAAAGTAAAGAGAAACCAGAGGATCCAGAAAGGGGATGTGCTGGCAGTATTTCATCTGGAGACATCTAAAACCAAACTGGAAAAACAGAGGCTTGTGAACGAACAGGCGAGAGCAGAGTTTGAGTCCGGACTGGGCAGCCTGAGAAACAGCCTGTCCCAGGCAGAGCAGGAATATGACCGTCTGTCAAATGAGGCGGAAAAGAAAATGAAAAACCTGGAGATCAAAAAGATGCAGAAGGAGATCGAGGCATATAAGAAGGGTGAGAAAGAACTGGTTGACCAGGAAAGAGAGTATGCCGCGCTGGTAAGAATGCAGTCCGGGACGAAGCTTGTGGCAAAAAGAGGGGGCGTGGTTACGGATGTCAGCAGGGACCTGGTAGGGCAGGATGTTGACTCTTCCCAGAAGATCGTGGAATTACGCAACAACGACAAATGGCTGATAAAAGTAACAGATCCAGAGTCTAAGCTGAGGTATAATATGAATGTGTCAGTACGGCTTGGGAAGACAGCCAAAAAATATGACCATGAGATCACTGGCAGGGTGGTGACATCCAGCGATCTGACTGGAGCAAGTGATGAATTAGATTCAGCGGGAAACAGAATTGTATATATAGATGTAAGTGAAGAGGACAAGAAGAAATACGATTTCGATAAATATAATATTTATATTTATGCGGTAACCTTTGAAGTTAAAGATGCACTGATGGTGGATATCAGGGCAGTGGATCAGGAAACGGTGGAATTTACCAATAATTCTTTTGTGTGGGTGCTGGATGATGGATATCTTCATAAAAGGTTTATCGTGAGCAACTATAGAAATGAGAAGGACTGTCTGGTGTCCCAGGGGCTGTCAGAAGGCCAGACGCTTGCCATAGTGAAATAAGAGAGGAGGGATTCAGGTGATTCGTTTTATAAAGCAGAAGCTGATGCATAAAAAATGGATGGTTGTATGCCTTCTTATCGGAAATATTTTACTTGCTGCCATTGCCAGCAGCAATCCGATGTATCGGGATGCAGCATTGGAAAAAACGCTGAAATCCAAGTATTCAGCGTATATAGAGAAGAAAAATGCCAATCCGGGCGTGATTACATTCCAGGCTTCCATGGATGCAGGGCAGGGACATGAGCAGGATTTTAAAGACATGAAGAATACAGCGGAAAAATCTGCTGAGATTCTTGGAGTGGATCAGAAATATCTCATATCCCTGTATGAGACTACGAAACTGAGGGGGGATTTTGTTCAGTCCAGGGGTAATAAATCTTCTACGAAATCCATGCGTATCGCAGCACTGTCCGGTCTCTCCGACCATATCAAAATACTTGCCGGAGAAAATTGCGCAGATCAGCTGATGGCAGATGGTTCGATCCCAGTGATCCTGAGCCAGCGCGCCATGAGTAAGCTGGATGTGATCCTTGGTGATGTGATTGAGTTTGCAAAACTAAAAAAGAAAGATGGCACCAGCATCAAGATTCAGATCGTAGGTGTTTTTGACGCCAGCGATTATGAAGACAATTACTGGGTAAAGGGACCTGGTGATTATTATCTGGATGTGTTTATGGATGAAAAGCTGTTTCAGGAGACGTTTGTCAATCTGGAAGACCAGCAGTACAGCATAACTGCTCTTTGGCATCAGGTCTTTGATTATGAAAACATCCTTCCTTCGGAGATCGACGCTTTTGTTGACCGCACAGAGGAGCTGTGCAGTTCGTCAACGAGCCGTTTTACTAATGTAAAAGAGCCGGATTATCTAGAGGTGCTCAGAGACTATCAGACGGCGGCAAAAAAAGTATATACCACGCTGCTCATCCTGCAGATTCCGGTGCTGGCGCTGCTTCTTGCCTTTATCTTTATGATCTCCAGACAGATGCTGGATCTGGAACAGAATGAGATCGCTCTGTTGAAGAGCCGGGGCAGCAGTAAAAAGCAGATTCTGTTCATCTATTTTCTGCAGTCACTGATCCTGTCAGTACTGAGCAGTATTGTAGGTGTACCGCTGGGATATTTTCTGACAAAAGCCCTTGGATCTACCAACGGATTTTTGGAATTCATACAGCGTAAAGCGCTGCATGTGCGGCTGAGCCCGGAAGTATTCCTGTATACACTGGGAGCTATACTGGTATCCGTTGCCTTTATGGTACTTCCGGTGATCAAAGACGCCAATGTGACGATCGTCAATGTCAAGCATAAGAAGAACAGTAACGGGCACAACATATTCAGCCGGGTTTATCTGGATGTGATTCTTTTGGCGGTGTCCCTGTACGGTTTATATTCCTTTACCGCCAGGCGCAATGAACTGATGACAAGTATGCTGGAGGGGGATTCCATAGATCCTTTCCTGTTCATCTGTTCTTCCCTTTTTATCATTAGCGCCAGCCTTGTGGGACTGAGGCTTCAGCCTCTTTTGATCAAACTTGTATATTACATAGGCAGGACATACTGGAAACCAGCATTTTTTGCCTCCTTCCTGCAGATTATCCGCACAAGGAAAAAGCAGGGATTCATGATGGTATTTCTGATGTTCACCGTTTCTCTTGGTATATTCAATGCCACCGTGGCAAGGACGATCCTTTCCAATTCCGAGAAGGGGATCCGGTATAGTACCGGGACAGATCTGGTGCTTCAGCAGCCCTGGGAGGATAACTCGCTGATACTGCAGTATTATAAGGATCTGGAGCTGACCTACACGGAGCCGGATTTTGGTGTGTATGAAAATATGGAAGGCGTGGCGGCTGCGGCAAAGGTGTACCGCAATGATGAGATCCAGACTTCCTATAATAAAAAGAGCGGGGACAATGAGGTCCGTACCACTTTGATGGCGATTGATTCAAAAAGCTTTGGGGAAACTGTTTCTGATTTTCAGCAGGACCTGCTCCCAGTACATATCAACCGGTATCTGAATGCCATGGCGAGACGTACGGATGCCGTTTTGCTGAGTATGAATTATCATAACAACCATGGGATGGAACTGGGGGACCGGATTACCTTTACCAATGAAGAGGGAAAAGAGGCTGAGGGAGTTGTTTACGGCTTTTTTGAATATTTTCCAGGTTATATCGCCCAGACCCATACGCTGAGTGAGGAAGAGACCCTGGTAACCACAGAGAATTATCTTATCGTGGCAAATCTGGCGCAGATCCAGCACAATTTCGGACTCCGGCCTTACCAGGTATGGCTGAAGACTTCCGGCAATTCCGGGTTTATTTACGACTATGCCAAAGAAAATAATATTTCATATACCACTTTTGAGGATGTTTCTTCCAAAATGGTAGAGGTAAGAAACGATGCACTGTTCCAAGGAACGAATGGAATCCTGACTATGAGCTTTATCGTGATCCTGATCCTGTGCTGTACCGGTTTCCTGATCTACTGGATCCTGTCTATCCGTCAGAGAGAGCTTTTGTTCGGTGTGTTCCGGGCGATGGGGATGACAAAGAGAGAAGTGATCCAGATGCTGATCAATGAGCAGATATTCAGTTCTGGTGTCTCTATACTGATCGGAACCGTCATCGGTCTTCTGGCATCCCGGATGTTTGTGCCGCTGGTTCAGATCTTCTATGCTTCTACCGATCAGGCGATACCGTTGGAGGTAGTGAATAAGGCGCTGGATATGGTGAGGCTTTTCAGTATCATTGGTATCGTGATCATCATTTGTATGGTTGTTCTAGGCAGGCTGATATCCAGGATCAATATATCTCAGGCACTGAAACTTGGTGAGGACTAATGGAAACGAGGTAAGGACATGGAGAATATTATTGTTACAGAGGGTATAAAACAAAGTTTCCCGGTAGCTTCCGGAGGAGAGTTTGTGGTGCTGCAGGATATCAGTATCCAGATTCCAGAGGGAAGGCTTACGATATTAAGAGGGCGCTCCGGCTCTGGGAAAACAACGCTCATGAATATACTGAGTGCCCTGGATTACCCCAAGGCAGGAGAGGTTATTTTTGACGGGAAGAATCTGGAAAAAATGAGTGATGCCCAGAGAGAAGAATTCCGGAAGACTAATGTGGGATTTGTATTCCAGTCGGTGGCTTTGATCCCGATGATGACAGCTTATGAGAATGTAGAATTTCTTCTCCGGCTGGCAAAGTATCCGGGAAATAAGCGCAAACGTGCGGAGGAATGTCTGAAACTGGTAGGACTTGGACAGCGTATGCACCATATGCCCCAGGAACTGTCGGGAGGAGAACAGCAGAGGGTAGCCATCGCCAGGGCGATCGCCCATAAGCCCCGGATCATCTATGCCGATGAGCCGACAGCAGAGCTGGATACTGCTACAGGCCTTCAGGTTATGAAGATCTTCCGGGAGCTGATTCAGAAAGAAGGGGTAACCATCGTAATGACAACTCATGATATGGGGCTGCTGGAGATCGCAGACTGTATTTATCACTTGGAGGATGGTGAGATTATCAATGAAGAATAAAGTGTTGGAAAAGATAAAGGATTTCCGCCATATCAACCGGCAGGCTTCAGGAAGCCAGGAGATGGAGGAGCTCGATGTGCCGGAAGATGTGATGATCGAGTGCGACGGGCTGGTGAAAATTTATAAGACAAAGGATATCGAAGTTCTGGCGCTGCAGGGTCTGGATCTTACTGTCCGCCGTGGAGAGCTCATGGCGATCATCGGAAATAGCGGCAGTGGAAAATCTACATTTTTGAATATGATCGGAGGGCTGGACCGACCGTCGGCAGGGAAACTGTATGTAGATGGAAAAAACCTGTTCCAGCTGACAGAGGAAGAATTAGTAGACTACAAACGTAGTACAGTTGGTTTTGTGTGGCAGAATAACGCCAGGAATCTTCTTCCTTATCTGACCGCATGGGAGAATGTCATGACCCCAATGCTGTTCCGGCAGAATTCCATGTCAGAAACAGAAAAGAAACAGCGGGCGGAGGAGCTTTTGGAGCTGGTAGGACTTTCAGAACGGAAGGACAATAAACTGAGCCAGCTGTCAGGAGGAGAGCAGCAGCGTGTCGCCATCGCCATCGCCCTGGCCAATGAGCCTAAACTTTTGCTGGCAGATGAACCTACGGGGGCTGTAGACCGCCGGACCGCGGACGATATTCTGGATATGTTCCGACGGCTGAATGAGACTCTGGGAGTTACGATCGTGATCGTAACCCACGATAAAGAGCTGGCGTCTAAGGTAAACCGGGTTATATCTATCCGGGATGGAAAGACCAGCAGTGAGCGTATCATGAAAAGTGAATATAAACAGCGGTTGGAGGATATTACTATTAATTGGAATGAAGAAGAGGTTCAGGAAGAATTTGCCGTTCTCGACCGTGCAGGACGAATCCAGATACCATCCGAACTTCTCCAGGAAATGGGAATGAAAGGAAATAAAGTAAAACTGGAGCTGGTAGATGGAAAAATTGTCATTGAAAAACCAGAAAATTAGTGTTACACTTTGACTATTAAATTATAATAGAAGGTTGTGAGAGTAAAATGAACAGACGTTTGAATGCGCGAAGGAAAATCATCAGAGCTATCAGACAAAACAAAGGGAAAAAACAGAATGTGATTCTGGCAGTATCGGTTTCGGCAGCAGTGGTCATGATATTGGCGTTATCCATTGTAAAGATATACTCAACGGTGAAAAATAGCGGAACAGGATACGAACCGAAAGGTCAGCAGGCGCTGGCAACCGCTTCACCGGTACCCGAATCGGTGGAAACCGTGGCACAGCCAACCCCTGCGCCAGTGGTCAGGGACAAAGCAGTTGCATTGACCTTTGATGACGGTCCTTCCCGTGCAAACGATGGGAAAATTGTGGAAATTTTACAAAAATATGGGGCGCATGCCACTTTTTTTGTCCTTGGAGACAGGGCAAGAGTGGATGGGGACATTCTTCAGATGTATCTGGCGGCAGGCTGTGAGATTGGAAGCCATTCCTGGAATCATCCCCAGCTGAGTAAAATGAAGTGGAACAGGGTGGAGCGGCAGCTGGCAAAAACAAATAAGACGGTCAGCAAACTGACAGGGGGATATCAGATCCGGCTTTTACGGCCGCCCTATGGATCCATCAGCAAAACCATGAGAAAAAAGCTTGACATGCCGATGATCCTGTGGAGCCTGGACACACTGGACTGGAAGACGAGAAATACGAAAAAGATATTCAGGGAAGTGAGAAGAGAGGTAAAGGATGGGGATATCATATTGATGCATGACATTTACAATACCACTGCCGAGGCGGTGGAAAAGATAGTACCCTGGCTCCAGAAAAAAGGGTACGATATACTTACCGTCAGCGAGCTGATGGAAAGAAAAGGAAAGAACATAGAAAATGGCAGTGCTTATCTGCATAGCAGATGAAAAAGAGTAAACAGGAGGCTGATATGAAAGCATTTATGGACCAGGATTTTATACTGAATACAAAGACAGCAAAAAAATTATATCACGATTATGCGGAGAAAACCCCGATCCTCGATTATCATTGTCACCTTGATCCAAGGGAGATCGCAGAGGACAGACAGTTCAAAAATATAACAGAGCTCTGGCTGGGAGGCGACCATTATAAATGGCGTATCATGCGCTCCAACGGTGTGGATGAGAAATATATCACCGGGGATGCTTCGGATGAAGAGAAATTCCAGGCTTTTGCGGAGGCACTTCCGAGAGCCATCGGCAACCCTATGTACCACTGGTGCCATCTGGAACTGCAGCGGTATTTTGGGATCAAAGAGACTTTAAGCGGAAAGAACTGGAGGAAGGTCTATGATATCTGTAACGAAAAGCTTCAGAGACCAGAGATGTCAGCTAAGAATCTTATCCGTATGTCTGGCGTGACCCTGGTATGTACGACCGATGATCCAGTGGATGATCTGAGATATCATAAGCAGATCAAGGAAGATCCGGATTTTGAAGTTCAGGTGCTTCCAGCATGGCGTCCAGATCTCGCCATGTCACCAGAAAAGGAAGGATTTGTAGCATATATGGGACAGCTTTCGGATGTGAGCGGCGTTGCGATTCAAGATTTTTCTACTTTGCGGCAGGCGCTGGTAAAGCGTCTGGACTATTTTGTGGAAAATGGCTGTCTCATCACAGATCACGGGCTGGATTATGCCCAGTACCGTCCGGTATCTGAAAATGAGATGGATGAACTGGTAAAGCGCAGTCTCGCCGGGGAAAAGCTGGAGCTGGAGGAGCTTCTTCAGTTTAAGACAATGATGATGCTGTTTATGGGCAGGGAATATGCTGGAAGGAATCTTGCCATGCAGCTTCACTATGGGGCAAAGCGGGAGAATAATGAACAGGTCTATCAGAGTGCCGGCGCCAATGCGGGAATCGATTGTATCAATGAAAAAGGATTCTCTGCTGAGGTGGCAGATTTTCTCAATGCCCTCTGCTGCAGGGACGAGCTGCCCAGAACGATCCTGTATTCCTTGAATCCAGTGGATAATGCGGTGATCGGAACGATGATCGGATGTTTTCAGGGAGATGGGATCCGTGGAAAGATCCAGCAGGGATCTGCCTGGTGGTTTAATGACCACAAGCCGGGTATGACAGAGCAGATCACCTCTCTGGCAAGTCTTGGTCTTTTGGGGAACTTTATTGGTATGCTTACAGATTCACGAAGTTTTGTCTCCTATCCGAGACACGAGTATTTCCGACGGATTCTCTGCGACTACATTGGCAGGCTGGTAGAGGATGGGGAGTATCCAGAGGACTATGAGCTGCTGGGAGAGATGGTGAAGGACATCTCATATTACAATGCAGTGAGGTATTTTGGATTTGATTTATAATAAAAAATAAGTTCTGACGAACTTAAAACAAATCCAAAGGATTTGTTGGCAAGATTGCTTCGCAACTTGATATGTGCAGAAATCATGCACAAAATAATGAGAACAAAGGAGAGCGGAATGAAATTTGATTTGGTAAAAGAAGGAACTGCGGCAGGGATCTATCTGTCGCCGGATTCCGAAGATATAAAGGGACTTGTTCATGTAGCGGGGATCTTTGCCGGCGATGTGGAGCTGGTGACTGGCGTGAAACCGCAGATCGAAGAGGAGCTGACAGATCAGCCGCAGGTGATCGCGGGCACCATAGGAAAGAGTCCTGTGCTGCAGCAGCTGGAAAAGGACGGAGTGTTTGAGAGCTCAGAGCTGAAAGGAAAGAGAGAATCTTTCCTTATTCAGCTCATTACATATAACAATACAGAAAAATTAGTGATCGCGGGGACAGAGACGGTCTCCACCCTTCACGGGATTTACCATCTGTCGAAGGCGGCTGGTGTCTCTCCCTGGGTGTACTGGGCGGATGTAAAACCAGCTCACAGGAAAGAGCTCATTTTTGATGAGGGCATAGATTTTATTTCCAAAGAACCGTCGGTAAAATTCCGTGGTTTCTTTATGAATGACGAGTGGCCGTCCCTGGGTAATTTTGTAGAAAATACTTTTGGGGATTTCAATGAATTCTTCTATGAAAAAGTATTTGATCTTTTGCTGCGTCTGAAAGGTAATTATTTCTGGCCGGCGATGTGGTCGGCGTCCCTTCCGCTGGATGGTTCTGAGGATCCTCTTGCCATTATAAAGCTCGGTACGGAACTGGGGATCACCATCGGGCAGTCCCATCACGAACCGTTGATGCGCGCCAGTGAAGAGTGGGATAAGGTAAAGACCGATGAGAACAACGTTGGATACGGAAAAGACTGGAATTACTATACAAACAGCGAGGGGCTTTACCGCTACTGGGAAGATGGTGTGGAGAGAGACAAAGATTTTAAACATATGATCACCATCGGTATGCGGGGAGAACGGGATACGATGATGCTGGGACCAGATTCCAC
The DNA here is from genome assembly GCA_947246475.1 of uncultured Roseburia sp. Classification (GTDB taxonomy): domain Bacteria; phylum Bacillota; class Clostridia; order Lachnospirales; family Lachnospiraceae; genus Eubacterium_F. The sequence continues at coordinate 2,684 of CAMXSH010000022.1, read as the reverse complement.
CATACAGGAAAATGTAGAACTGCTGCGCCGCATCATCACAGACCAGAAGAAGATCATTCGTGACAAAGGCTGTGACCACATGCCGAAGATGCTTGCACTCTACAAAGAAGTGGAAGGATTTTATTATGGCGGCAATGGCGTAAAAGGCCTGCAGTCCTGGGATGGGCTGGAGGACACTATTCTACTGCTGTCGGATGACAACTTTGGAAATGTACGGACGCTTCCCACGGAAGAGCTGAGAGACAGAAAAGCCGGCTGGGGACTATATTATCACTTTGATTATCACGGCGGTCCCATCTCCTACGAGTGGGTCAATTCTACGCCGCTTCCCAAAGTATGGGAGCAGGTATCCATGGCATATGATTATGGGATACGGGATCTGTGGATCGCCAATGTGGGGGATATCCGCCCGGATGAACTTCCCTTATCTTTTATTATGGAGCTGGCTTATGATTTTGAGGGCAGGGGAACGGATCATAAAAATGAGACAGACCAATTTCTTGCCGGCTGGGTAGAAGAGCAGTTTGGGGCTTATGTGAAAGATGAAGTATGTAAGACAGAGATCGCTGATGTACTGAGAGAATATACAAGGATCCACGGATTGAGAAGACCGGAGTCGATGAATCCGAAAGTGTATCATGTCTCCCATTTCAATGAGACAAAGAGAATGATCCGCCGCTGTGAGGCGCTGATCCAGAAGACGGATTCAATAAAAAATAAGATTCCGGCAGAATCGGCAGATACCTTTTATGGTCTCGTTTATTATCCGGCGGTGGCGGGAATGAACCTGCAGCTTATGAGTCTCTATGCTGCGCTGAATCACTGGTATGCGGAGCAGGGGATCGTGGCGGCAAACCACTATGCTGAAAAAGTGAAGGCTGCGATAGAAAAGGATGCGGAACTGACCAGATATTATAATGAAGAGATGGCAGAGGGAAAATGGAAAGGCATGATGATGTCCAACCATGCCTGCTTTGTATCCTGGAATGAGGAGGGCTGGCATTTTCCGGAGGTGAAGGAAATTCCCGTGGCCCAGACTGTCGAGATGCTTGTACATGCAGAGAATGCAGATTCCTTTGCAGCAACCGGGAAAACCAGTCTTCCGGAATTTACCCAGGCAGGCGCAGAGCATTACAGCATTGAGATCGCCAGCAGGGGCGGAGAGTCCTTTGATTTTACCGTGGAAGCAGAAGACGGCATTGTTGTGAGTCCCTCCAGCGGAAGAGTGAGTGGTGAGATTGTCAGCATTGATGTTAGTGTGGATCCTTCGGTTACTGCTGATTTTGAAAAGACAGTAAAAGTAAAGGGAGCGGGAGAGACCATTGAAATTGCAGTGAAGTATACGACAATTGTAGATAATCTTCCTGCTGGTACCTTTATCGAGAGGGATGGCATCGTTTCCATGGAAGCAGAAAATTTTGTAAATTCTGAAACTTATGGGGAACATCATTTTGAGAAGTTAGAGGGTTATGGAAAAACCCGTTCTGCCATGAAGATTTATCCTGTCATTGGGAATTTTGACGAGATTGGCAAAGCGCCAAGTTTGACATATTCGGTTTATGTGAAGGAGGCTGGAGAGTATTCCCTGAAAGTGATCACCACACCAGAAAACAATCTGGAACATGGAAGGACAGTGCGGTATGCGGTATGCGCCGGTGATGAAGCGCCGGTGGTGGGAGATACGATCCTGGCAGAGAATTATGAGATTGGCGGAGGACCTTGGGACCGTGCCCATGGATGGGCGGAGGGCGTTCTCAATAACTGCCATTACGGCATTACCACCCATCATCTCCATGCTGGTGTCAATGAGATCCGGTACTATGGCGTGGAGGCTGGTCTTGCCCTGCAGAAACTTATTTTATACAGGGGAGAGCTTCCGGAATCCTATCTGGGACCAGAAGAAAGTCCGCGGATATAACTACTGAAGGAAGATCTGCCAGAAAGATCAAAAAATATTGCCTATATATCATAGAAACTTTATAAAATATTTATGAAAATTCTCTTGTAATCAATAGGAAGCTCCGATAACATTATAGAATCTATAATAATATATCGGAAAGGATTTGATTTAATGAACAAGAGAAGCATAGCGCTGATCCTTTGTTTTGCATTGACGCTTTCTTTGTTGGTTTCACCAGGGCGTTCAGAAGCAAAAACGGTAAAGCCTAAACTCAACAAGAAGAAAGTGACCTTGTATGTTGGTAAGAGTGTCCGGCTCAAGGTTAAGGGAACAAAGAAAAAAGCGAAATGGAAGAGCAGTAATAAAAAAGTAGCGGCTGTCTCTTCTAAAGGGAAAGTTTCAGCAAAGAAAAAAGGAACTGCCCGTATCACAGCAAAAGTCGGCAAAAAGAAATTAGTATGCCGTGTAACAGTTAAGAATAAAAAGAAGCCCGTTCCTAAACGTACGGGTTCTGCGAATACAACTTCGGCGCAGCCAGGAATTCCAGTGCCATCTGCGCAGCCACAGGCATCATCGGATCCAGGAGATAAACCATCTCCGAGTGCAAAGCCAACATCGGATCCAGGAGATAAACCATCCCTAAGTGCGGAGCCAACATCGGATCCAGGAGATAAACCGTCATCAAGTGCGGAGCCAACCTCCGATCCGGGGGATAAGCCGTCTTCAAGCGCGGAGCCAACATCGGATCCAGGAGATAAACCGTCATCAAGTGCGGAGCCAACCT
>CAMXSH010000021.1 GCA_947246475.1 uncultured Roseburia sp. | reverse complement strand
TATATGGTGGGTATAGCGCAGTTGGTTAGCGCGTCAGATTGTGGCTCTGAAGGCCGTGGGTTCGAATCCCATTACCCACCCTTTCCTATCTTAATGTAGGATGTTGGGCTATCGCCAAGGGGTAAGGCATAGGACTTTGACTCCTACATTCGCTGGTTCAAATCCAGCTAGCCCAGTATGGCTTATTACACAGAATAAAAAGAGCGGGATTATCTTTGTGATTACACAACAGATGATCCTGCTCTTTTTTATTTGCACCCTGGGCAGATTTTCAGCCTTATTTATTTAATCGCAGTCTTCTTCGTTTTTATCTTTCATCACAGCCCCCCGGAACACCAGCATTTCCTCTGTGAATACGTTACGGTCCACCGTGCCGCTGATGCCCCGGACGCGCCCCCTGTCCGTATACTGCCAGCCACTCCACTGTCTCCAGTGGTTCTGCATTTCAGGATGGGAGGTTCCGTACTGGGCGATCCAGAGCGGATACACCGATAGTCTTACATCAAAAGTATTTTTGGCATTGTTCGCATCGCTGTAGACCGCCACCGGTTTCCCCGTCGCCTCCCTCACCTCCTGCAGAAAAGCAAGAGAGATCTCATTGATCTGCTCCTTTGAAAGACTGCCGAAGGATTCAAAATCCATAACCGGCCGCCCCTGGTATCTCTTCCCCTGGATTACATCCGCAAAGTGCCTCGCCTCATTTCTCGCCGCCTCTACCGTCCGCGCCGTCACGTAGTGATAAAAACCAATCTTTAGCCTCGCCTTTCGCGCCTCCCGGTAGTTGCGCTCAAAATCCGGATCGATATAGGTATCTCCCTCGCTGGACTTAATATAGACAAATCGTATGCCGTCCCGTTTTACTTCCCGAAAGTCAATATCTCCCTCCCAGTGGCTCACATCAATTCCTTCGATCTCTCTTCTCTCCCGCATCGCAGTTTTTCCCCGCAGTTTATTTTAACACTATTATATGGAAAAGAAAAAAGAGCGTTCCGAAAAACGCTCCTGATGTATTAATGTAAGACTGCCTCCACTGCCTGGAGAAACAATTCCATCTGTTCCTCCGTCCCGATGGTGATGCGGAGATAATTGTTGATTTTTTCTTTATTAAAATACCTCACGTAGATTCCCTGGCGTTTCAGTGCTTCAAATATCTTCTTTGCCGGAACCGATTCATGGGCGGCAAACAAAAAATTGGTGCAGGATTCTTTTACATCAAATCCCATGTTCTCCAGCGCTTCTTTCGTATGCTCTCTGGTCATCATGACCTTTTTGAGATTTTTCTGAAAATATTCTTCATCCTCAAGAGCTGCCGCCCCGATACGGATGGACTCTGTATTCATGGTATAAGAATTGATGGATTCCTTTACGTCATTCAGTGCCTGGATCAGTGCTTTATTTCCCATGGCATAGCCAATACGCATACCTGCCATGGAACGGGATTTTGAGTAGGTCCGTACCACCAGCAGATTATCGTATCTGTGGATCAGGGGAAGTACTGTCTCGCCGCCAAAATCCACATATGCCTCATCTATAATCACCACAACCTCCGGATTTGCCTGAATAATCTCCTCTACCTGGGAAGCTGCCATGGATATCGATGTGGGGGCATTGGGATTAGCGATCACCACACCGCCGTTTTTCTGTTTGTAATCTTCCGGATCAATGGTAAAATCCTCTCTGAGGGCGGGGCACTCATATGGAATCCGGTAAACCTCAGCCCACACGGGGTAAAAAGAATAGGTAATGTCAGGAAACAGCACCGGCTTCCCGGAATTAAAGAATGTGAGGAATGCCAGGGACAGCACGTCATCCGAACCGACTCCCACAAAAACTTCTTTGTCTGAAATACCGTGGTACTCTGCCAATGCAGCTGTAAGGGAGGCGGCAGAAAGCTCCGGATACAGTGCAAAACAGCTTACATCCATCTTCTGGTGGGCCTCAAATACTTTGGGCGAAGGCGGATATGGATTCTCATTGGTATTCAGTTTAATAATATTTTTTTCCTGAGGCTGCTCACCTGGAATATAAGGTGTCACTTTCCGGACATTGGCAGCCCATTTTTTTGTACTAAGCAAATTTTTTTCCTCCAATCATCTGTAAACCTCTGCCAGTTTTTCAAAAGCTGGCAGGGCGCGGAGAATCATTTCATGATCCACACAGTAAGCGATCCTTACATAACCAGGACAGGCAAAAGAACTTCCCGGCACCAGCAGGAGGTTAAATTCCTTTGCTTTTGCCACAAAGGAGCTGTCATCCGGCTCCAGAGACTTGACAAAGAGATAAAAGGCTCCGTCAGGGCTGGCGCACTCGTAACCATATTCTCTCAGCTTATCCACCAGCAGCCTGCGGTTTTTGTCATATACTTCCACATCCACCCTGGCATCCACACAGCGGGCAATGACCTTCTGCTGAAAGGAAGGGGCATTCACAAAACCGAGGATCCGGGTGGCGACATTGGCAGCAGCAGCCACCTGTTCATGGTCTGCCACTTCTTCCGGTATAACAAGATAACCAATACGCTCTCCCGGAAGGGACAGCGACTTGCTGTATGAGTATCCTACAATGGTATTATTGTAATATTTTGTCACATAAGGCACTTCTACGTCTCCGTAAACCAGCTCCCGGTAGGGCTCATCCGAGATTAAGTAGATGTCCGTGCCAAACTCCCCCTGCTTCTTTTCCAGGACCGCCGCCAGATCCTTCAGAGTCTGTTCGGAATACACAACCCCTGTCGGATTATTCGGGGTATTGATCAGGACAGCTCTGGTTCTCGGGCTGATCCGTTTTCCCAGCTCTTCCAGATTCGGCATAAAAGTGCTGGTATCCGGGGGAACCACCACCACCCTGCCGCCTGCATTTGCCACATAGTTGTTATATTCTCCAAAAAACGGGGCGAAGACAATGACCTCGTCATCAGGATCGAGAAGGGTTCTCAGTATCACATTTAATCCACCTGCCGCCCCCACGGTCATGATAATATGATCCCTAGTAAAATGGGTATCAAAGTTCTGGTTCAGGTGAACGGCGATCCGGTCCCTCACATCCTCAAATCCAGAATTGCTCATATAGCCGTGCAGCGTACCTGGATCTTCTTCCCGGATCACATCCAGCATCGCCTGCTTTACTTCCTCTGGCGGTTCCACACTGGGATTCCCCAGGCTGAAATCATAAACATTTTCTGCGCCGTACTTCTCCGCCATCTTTTTTCCCTCTTCAAACATAGCTCGGATCACGGAACTCCCATGTACCAGTTTTTCCATCTGTTTTGAAATCATCTCTGTCTCCTCCTTCTGGACATCCTGTCTACCATTATAATCATTTTCCCCAAAAGGTGCAAGAACTCAGAGACATTTAAATATTTACCCCGCAGACTATTCAAAATTAATACTTTCAAAGGCGTCCACCGTACCATATCCCCATTCCCGGCTTGGGAATTCCTCTCCCCGCCTTTCAGCTCCCCGGATCAAAAGCTCCCTGACTGAGTTCCCACTGATGCCATACTCAGAATATTCCTGCATGAACAGCGCGGCAATCCCTGTGGTGATCGCTGCAGCCACGCTGGTTCCCGTCATGGTTCCATAGTTGTTCTTTGGAAAGGGGCCATAGATATTTACACCCGGCGCAGTCACATCCGGCTTAATGGTCCCATTAGGGGTAAATCCCCGGCTCGCCTGGATAAAAAAGGCTTCGTCTACAGGATTGTACGCGGTCATACAGATGGAGCGCCGGCTGTTTCCCGGTTCACAGATCGTTACGTCTGGATCCGGCTTTACAAAATAAGTCTCCCCCTCAAGAAACTGGGTGATAGGCAGCCACATATGATAACGTATATTGGGCTCAGTAGTATATACCCGGATCTTCCACACCCCAGCCTTACTGTTTTCAAACCGGAACATGACCACCTGGTCTCTTGCCTGCTGCTGTATCTCCCCTCCGATCACCTCCAGTGTGGTATTCTCCACGACAAACCGGTGTCTTTCACGGATATAAGCCGCCGCCCGGGTAATGCCAAGAGTATTCCCCCCCGGAGCCACCACGTCAAACTGAAGGGTACCTGGCGTTCTCCACCAGAGTTCTGTTATAAAGCCCAGGGATGACTTTTCCACATTGATAGAAATCTCTTCGTATTCCTGGGTGATCAGGTAATGATGACCGGCATTCCCCTCATTTCCGGCACAGGTAACGATGCTCACCCCCGGCAGCATGTTCAGATAATCGATCATATTGCAGAGCGGTGTCTCCCCATCATGATTTCCCAGATTTGTGCCCATCCCAATACAGATCACCGCCTGTTTGCCAAGATCTCTTGCTTTACGCAGGATATAAGAGATCCCACACATGATATCATTTTCCTGATAACAGGGCGCATTGCCAGGAACCCGGTAAAATTCACGGTAACTGCTCTTAGCTTCCTTGCATTTGACTACCACAAGCTGGGAGAGGGGCGCCACACCGGAAAACTGTTTTTCTGGCACCTCATTTCCCGCAGCCAGTCCAGCCAGAAAGGTACCATGTCCGTTATCATCCCGGGAGGGGAGCCTTGACAGCGGTTCCTCGTCCGCCAGGGCGGCATTGATCTCCTCTTCGGTATACTCTCTGCCGTAATCAAAATCTGCCGGAGTATTTCCATCCCAGATCGTCTGATCCCAAATAGAATAAATCCTTGTTGTATTGTCCGCATTGATAAATACCTCATGGGTAAAATCAATGCCAGTGTCCACAATGCCAACAAGGAAATTCTGACCGTACAGATCCAGATAAGGCTGTCTGCGAATCTTCAGCACCCCCGCAGCCTCCAGCGCCTCTTCTGACATCAGTCCATACACATGGGGTATCGCTCCATAACCAAATCTGCCTATACTCTCACTATTTATTTTTTCTTCTTCCTTATAGATAACCGCTCTATAATTATCTATCTGAGTAATACAAATGGGGTCATACCGCCGCTGGATAAATTCAGTTTCCCGATAATAACTCAGAATGTAGTCCAGCACATTATCCGAATAAATTGCCTCCTTGCATGTCATAAAGAATCTCCTGAAAATCCACAATTACTATATGATATGCCGGTTTTCGCAAATTATCCGTTGCCCCGCATCTGGATCTTCGGAGCTCCAGTTCCTTCTATATACTCTTTTGTGATGGTTACTCTGCCAATCATGTCATCCTTTGGTATCTCGTACATAATGTCCAGCATAAGATCCTCGATAATAGAGCGCAGCGCCCTGGCTCCCGTCTTCTTTTTCATCGCCTTGGCGGCGATGGCAAGTATCGCCGGATCCTCAAATTCCAGCTTTACCTCATCCATGGCAAGGAGCTTCTGGTACTGCTTGATCACAGCATTTTTAGGCTCCGTCAAAACCTTCACCAAAAGCCGTTCATCCATCTCTTCCAGTGAATATATGATAGGAAGCCTTCCGATAAACTCAGGAATCAGGCCATAGGCACGGATGTCTTCCGTTTCCACATGTGAAAAGATATCCCTGTCTTCATCAAAGCGGTCTTTCAGATCCGAACCAAACCCCATGCTTCCATGCTTTGTCAGCCTCTTTTTGATAATCTCTTCTAATCCTGGAAAAGCGCCGCCACAGATAAATAAAATATGGCTCGTATTCACAGTGGTCATCGGAACCATAGCATTTTTATTGGTCGCCCCCACGGGAACTTCCACATCGGCTCCTTCTAACAGCTTCAGCAGTGCCTGCTGTACGGATTCGCCGCTGACGTCCCTCTGGTTGGCATTTTCCTTCTTGGCAAGTTTATCAATCTCATCAATATAGACGATGCCGCACTCCGCCCGTTCCACGTCATTATCTGCATTGGCAAGCAGCTTTGAGATCACACTTTCCACATCATCTCCAATATATCCTGCTTCTGTCAATGCCGTGGCATCTGTGATCGCCAGCGGCACATGAAGAAGCTTCGCCAGCGTTTTCACCAGATAGGTCTTGCCGCTGCCGGTAGGTCCCAGCATGAGCATATTGGATTTTTCAATCTCTACATCACTGGCCAGCACGTGGTCATCACCCTCCAGCTCCGCCTTCTCTACCTCTTTCATGGCTATAATGCGCTTGTAATGGTTATATACTCCTACAGATATCACTTTTTTTGCCTGTTCCTGCCCCATCACATACTCATCCAGATTTCCCTTAATGACATGCGGCGCCGGAAGGCGGTGTATATCCAGCACCGGCTCATTCGCCCTTGCTTTCTTTTTTTTCGGTTTCACGGAATGTTTTGCCTGCATCTCCTCCGGCATCCCGGCAAAAGGACCGGCGAAATTGATAAATTCTACTCCTGGTACATTTGGCATCCCATTCAGATTCGGCATTCCCTGAATGCCAATCTGATCAAAGGTCTTCTGCATACAATCGGAACAAATACATATATTATTTGGAATAGTGATCATTTTCTCCACTTTATCTTCTGTTCTGTGGCAGAGATAACATACCCGGTTATAACCATCCCGGTCGTTTGTATGATCTGTATGATCTGTTTTTGTAATATCTTCGCTCAAAATAAACCTCCGTTCTCGATAGTTGAAGTTCAAAAGGAACTGCTATCCCAAAAGATAACAGTTCCATTCATCTGAATCCAGGGTTAAGGGAAACCTTTCCCAAAACCAATCATACTATATTTTAGTGTATTCGTCAAAGCCACTCTTTAAAAATATTTACCATGGGACAATCTGGTCTCCGCCATAGGAATCGTTACCATATCCGAAAGGATTGCCGCCATTGTTTCTAGCAGCATCGTTGTCCTGATCATCGTCATCCAGTTCTTCCAGTGTTTCAGAACTCTTAAGGACTACCTTTAAATCCTGCTCCTTATATTCTCCCTCCTGGCTTCTGGCGATGGTCACCGTAATCTCCGTTCCTGCCTTTATATTATTTACTTTATTCTGTACCTGCTCGATTGAGGTTATTTTATTTCCGTTGATCTTCGTGATGATATCACCCTGTTTGATCCCTGCGCTTTTTGCCGCTCCGCTCTCTGAAACCTCTGAAATATAAACTCCAATTGGAAATCCATACGCCTTGCTGACTTCCTCGCCGATCGTACGGCCAGTGATTCCAAGATATCCTTTTTCTTCATCTTTCAGTACTTCACGGTTCATCAGTTCATTGATAATCGGAATCGCATTACTCATAGGAATGGCATACCCGATTCCCTCTACCTTCGTATCGGCATACTTGACAGAATTGATACCGATGACGTTTCCGTTTACATCCAGCAGGGCTCCGCCACTGTTTCCTGGATTGATCGCCGCATCTGTCTGAAGAAGAACCATAGTATTGGAACCAGAGGAATTTCCGTCTCCTACCTCTACCTGTCTGTCTTTGGCACTGATATATCCTACGGTCACCGATTGGCCATATCCCAGTGCATTTCCAATGGCGATCGCCATCTGTCCCACCTTGACATCTTCGGAATGTCCCAGACTTGCCACTTTGATGTGACCTTTGGTCTCCTTTTTCAAGTCACCCACCTTAACCGATATGACTGCCAGGTCTGCCGTGGGATCTGTCCCCTTCACAGTAGCTTTTGCCGTGGTATTATCAATAAATGTAACAGTGATGCTGTCTGCCCCTGCCACCACGTGATTGTTGGTAACAATCAGCAGTTCACTGTTATCTTCTTTTACGATAAATCCGGAGCCTGCCCCTTCTGTGGGATAACTCTGTCCAAAATAGGGCGTTGCTGTACTGGTCTCTGTGATAGAAACGATGGAAGGCATAACTGCTTCAACGATAGAAGAAACATCTCCTGGACCTGCTGCTCCGCCGGATACTACTGTCAGCCCATTATCTGCCTCAAAAGGCTCCACAGTCCCGATGGATCCTCCGGAATTCTGGGGTCCCCACACACCGGTGATCTTTACCAGTGCAAAAAAGCAAAGCGCCGCCACAACACCAAAGACCACTGCCGCCACGATCGTTTTCTTCATTCCACCGGACTTCTTTTCTCTGTTTTTTTTCTCCGCAGTCTCCTCCGGTCTGACATTCTGGAAGCGGTACATATTATCCGAAGACGGCATAGGCTGCGGTCCCTCGTCCACAGAGCCTGCCTGCCAGATGGTGCTGTCTTTTACCGGCTCCTGACTCTGTTCCGTCCCTTCATAATTTCTATTCTGTGAAAATTCCGATCCACCCTGATCATCTGCCTGATTCCAATTTTCTTCATTCATGAAAATCCCGTCCTTTCCCGCCGGACTGTCTGCTGCCTGTGGTCTGCGCCCGGTTCAATTATCTGACTTGATGTATTTTTTCCCCATCACAAGTTGCATTATACCCATCAAATGTGTTTAGTTTGTGAATATATTAATTTTATATTGTGAAATTGCACAAAATAATTTATAATCTAATAAGTATATGATTTGAAAATATTACCTGATGTACTATATTTTTCTGTAAAAGTGCAAAGCACGAAACAGTCAGCTTTTATATATGGTAATGCCGCTGAAAGCGACATGACAGTATAGAAAAGAACCGTCACAAAACATGAAAAACGAAAGGAAGGATTCAAATTGATAAAGGGAAACCAAAAATTACTTAATGTCATTCGTTTTATCATTGACGTACTTATACTGATATTTTCTTTTGTACTGGCATACAAACTTCGTTTTGATGAGGAATTCAGTATTCTGATCCGATATGGGTTTATAAAGGAGCCTCTGGGATTCTATGGAACTCTGGAAGAATACATGCAGCTGCTGCTTCTTCTGGTTCCCTGTTATTTATTTTCCTACTATTTTTTCCATCTATATGATCCAAAGCGGGTGACAAGCCGCAAATCCCAGATGTACAATATTTTCAGGGCAAATATTGTCGGAATCCTTTACTGTACCGCAGGTCTTTATTTTATCCGCAGCGGAAACTACGCCCGCCTTTTTATCATTATATTTGTAGGGATCAATTTTATTCTTGAACTTATTTTCCGGCTGCTTATCACGACGATCCTCCGCCGTTTCCGCAGGAAAGGCCACAATCTCAAGCATATCCTCCTCATCGGCTACGGACGTTCCGCCGAGGGTTATATCGACCGTATCTGTTCCCATCCGGAATGGGGCTACGTCGTCCACGGCATCCTCGACGACAGCAAGCGCAATGGAAAATCCTATCGGGATGTTCATGTCATCGGTGATATCGATGATCTGGAGACTGTTCTCGCTGATAATTCCTACGACGAGATCGCCATCACCCTTGGCATCGACCAGTATGAGCGCCTGGAGGGAATTGTCGCCATCACGGAAAAATCTGGTGTGCATACCAAGTTTATCCCAGATTATAACAATATCATCCCCACCAAGCCTTATACCGAAGATCTGGATGGGCTTCCAGTCATCCATGTACGAAATGTACCGCTTACCAATTCTTTCAATAAATTTGTAAAACGAACGATGGATATCGCTGGTGCGCTCGTTCTCATTGTGCTGTTTTCACTGCCAATGCTGGTAGTTTCTATCATCGTAAAGACCACCTCTGAGGGTGAACTGATCTTCAAGCAGGAGCGGATTGGGCTCCACGGCAAACCCTTTATGATGTACAAATTCCGCTCCATGGCGGTCCAGAAGGCATCGGATGAGAAAAAAGCCTGGACAACTCCCGACGATCCGAGGGTTACCCCCATCGGAAAATTCATCCGTAAGACAAGTCTGGACGAGCTTCCCCAGTTTTTCAATGTACTCAAGGGAGACATGAGCCTTGTCGGTCCAAGACCAGAACGGCCTTTTTTCGTTGATAAATTTAAAGAAGAGATCCCCCGTTATATGATCAAGCATCAAGTCCGTCCAGGTATCACTGGCTGGGCACAGATAAATGGCTACCGGGGTGATACCTCCATCCGCCTCCGCATCGACTGTGACCTGTATTATATCGAGAACTGGTCTGTGATGCTGGATATCAAAATACTTCTGCTGACAGTAATAAAAGGCTTTATCAATAAAAATGCCTATTGATGCCAAAAAATATTTTCAATTACAAAAGTACCCCCTTCCATTAAGGAAGGGGGTACTTTTGTAATCCGATGTCAGGTGGACAGGGTTCACATCAGCGCCATTGGGCTAGTCCAGCTTTTTGTTGATAAACTCGTCCCATTTGCCGTCGTCTTCTGCCTCGTCCTCATCTTCGTCAAATTCTTCTTCATCCAGCATTTCATCAAAGGCATCCGCCAGTGCTTCCAGCGCTTCCTCATCATCGATCTGAAGAAGTGTGATCTCCGGCTCTCCTCCCTTGTCTTCGATCTCAATTCCAAAAAAGTAGATTTCCTCAATGCTTTCATCTACCGGAGTAAGAGCGGCATAATCATCACCACCCCATTCAAATATATAAATAACCTCACACTCCAGCGTACTTCCGTCCTCCAGCTGCAGATCTACCTTCATTTCTTCTATATCTTCCAAATTAAATTCCGCCATGGATGAAACCTCCTTAAATTTTATCATTTATCTTATCATAACATATCATTTTTACCAGTTCAAGTTTAGATGTTGACAAGATTCCATATTTTATATAAAATATTTTTCATCCGCAGCTTTGTTTAGCGGCGGGGTACAAAGCCCGATGGCACCATCGGGCTGATTACAGACAAGGAGGTGAAACAGATGAAATATTCATACCGGACAAAAGGAACCTGCTCACAGCAGATCGATCTGGAGATCAACGATGATGTAATTACCAATGTAAAATTTTACGGCGGATGTGACGGAAACCTTAAAGCAATCCCCATTCTCGTAGATGGGCTCACCGTGGATCAGATCGTAAAAAAATGTTCTGGCATCCAGTGCGGTTTTAAAAATACTTCATGTGCTGACCAGCTTTCAAAAGCGGTGCTCGCAGCACAGGCAGAGTGCGCTGCCAACTGATCAGAGGCATAACAACCTCTAATTTTATAGTCCGTGTGTTCGAAACCATCCACACGTAAAACAAAACTAAGGAGAATAAAAATGAAAAGCAAACAAATCATGTATCTAACCCAGGCAGCCATGATCGCTGCCCTCTATGTCGTGCTGACACTTCTGGCAAATGCCCTGGGACTGGCAAACTACGCCATCCAGGTGAGGTTTTCTGAGGCTCTAACGATCCTCCCATTTTTTACCCCTGCTGCGATTCCGGGACTTACCGTCGGCTGTCTTCTGAGTAATATCCTTACCGGCTGTGCTCCACTGGATATCCTTTTTGGAACTCTGGCGACACTGATCGGCGCTCTGGGTACCTACGCACTGCGCCGTTTTGAGTGGCTGACGCCGCTGCCCCCGATCCTCGCCAATACCCTTATCGTTCCCTGGGTTCTCCGGTTTGCCTACGATATACCGGATGCGATTCCCTACCTGATGGCTACAGTGGGCGCTGGTGAACTGATCTCCTGCGGGCTTATGGGAATGCTGTTATTGCGCTCCCTCAAACAAATAAAGAAAAATATATTCAAAGCCAATTGACTTTTTATATAACCTAAGAGTATAATGCTTGTTAGAACTTTTGGAGGTACGCATGAAGAGATATATCCTAACTGGCATTATACTTTTTTTTGTGCTGTCCGGAATTGTAATATTTAAACCGACAAAACCACAGCATAATTCCAGCAATAACAAACCAGGAGCCTACGAATATTATTATAATGAAAATGAAGACGACGAGGAGGACTCTCTCTTGCCCGAAGATCTGAGTTCTATACTTTCAAACAGCCGGACGGTACCACTGGATACGATACCAGGCAGTAAAACCGTACTGGTAAACCGTGTCTATCTTCTGCCATCGGATTACATTCCGCCAAATCTCGTAGTGCCAAATGTCAAATTTAGTTTTACTTATTCTTCGGATAAGCGAAAACTACGCAAAGTGGCAGCAGATGCCCTGGAAAGACTGTTCCAGGCAGGGGAAAAAGATCACGTTGAATTGTACGGTGTTTCTGGATACCGTTCCTATGCCCGACAGAAACAGATTTATGATAAAAATATCGCCACCAGGGGACAGGCGGCTACCGACGCTGTGTCTGCCAAACCCGGCAGCAGCGAACACCAGACCGGACTGACCATCGACGTATCTGCACGAAGTGTGAATTTCCGGCTGGATCAAAGTTTCGGTGACACCACAGAGGGACGATGGCTGGCAGAAAACGCCCACCTCTATGGATTTATTATCCGTTATCCATACGGAAAGTCTGAAATCACCGGATACAGCTATGAACCCTGGCATATCCGTTTTGTAGGAAAAGCCGTCGCCACCTATCTGTATGAAAATGAACTTACTTTAGAAGAATATTATGGTGTCGAAGATGCAGTAAAAGAAGATGCTGCCAAAAATGAATCAAAGCCCCGTGTAGACGTAGAAGATCCGGATTCTGTAAAATATGCGACACCAAGACCAACAGTTAAACCAAAGGCAAGCGCTTCTCCAAAACCAACCAAAAAACCGGAGCGTCCCAAAAAGACAAACGATAAACCAAAAAAGACAAAAAAACCGATACAGACCAAAACTCCAGCCACCGACAGCCCCACGGCTCCACCAGCAGCGACACCGGTCCCAACACCGGTTCCCACCGCGGTGCCTACCGAGCCACCAGCCGCCGAGTCGGCGGCGCCCACAGTTCAAGATCATAATACCTCACAATAGAGAAAGGATTTCAACACATGAGAACGATACTGTTAATACTTCTTTACCTGCTTGTCTGCATCATAAGCATTCCCCTTCTTCTGGTGGAATGTATTGTACGGAAAATAAATAGTAAAGTTGCGGCAGCCTTTGCCATACGGGTCGTACGAATCGTATTCAATACGACGATGTTCTTATCCGGCTGTAAAAAGCACATCTGCGGTACCGAACGCATCCCAACGGACAGACCCGTAATGTTTGCGGCAAACCACCGGAGCTTTTATGATATTATCCTGGCATATTCATCCATTGCCGCCCATCATGTACAGGTAGCATTTATTTCAAAGATTGAGATCAAGAAATTCCCCATGATCGCCCAGTGGATGTATTTTCTGAACTGTCTCTTTATGGACCGGGGGGATATGAAACAGAATATGGGAGTGATCTTAAATGCCATTTCCCTGATCAAAGAAGGATATTCGATCTATATCGCACCAGAAGGCACCCGCAACGCCACAGACCATCTCCTTCCTTTCAAAGAGGGCAGTATGAAGATCGCCACAAAAACCAATGCCCCTATTATTCCTGTGTGCATTAAGAACACAGAAAATATCCTGGAAAACAATATTCCCTGGGTCAGGAGCGGAGATATTTACATCGAATATGGCGAACCGGTTTATCCAGAGCAGCTGGATAAAGAAGAGAAAAAACATATTGGCGCCTATGTACAGAATATCATCCAGGAAATGTATGACAAACCTTATCCGGCAGCATGATAAATCGGAATTCCGTACAAAAATAACTTTTCATTTCTAGGAAAACATGTTAAAATGAACGCATAAGCACGAACGCAGACGTTTTGCCGCATACATGTCTGCTTGCAGACAAATGTATGTGGTAGAACGTCTATGTGAGTTTAACGAACACGGAGAAACCGAAGGTTTCGACATGAGTGCTTATGCCATGCAGACGTTAATTGCAGACAAATGTATGTGGTAGAACGTCTATGTGAGTTTAACGAACACGGAGAAACCGAAGGTTTCGACATGAGTGCTTATGCCATGCAGACGTTGCTTGCAGACAGCGAAAATATTGAGAAAGAGAGGCACGATAATCCATGAAAACATTTTTGATCGTACTAGGCATCATCCTGGCTGTACTTATCATTGTATTTATTGTATTATCTATCATTGGAAAAAAACTTCAGAAAAAGCAGGAAGCATCCCAGTCCCAGATGGAAGCTGCTGCTCAGACAGCGTCCATTCTGGTCATAGATAAAAAACGAATGAAACTAAAAGAGGCGGGACTGCCAAAGGTCATCCTGGAAAATACACCAAAATACCTGCAGCGCTCCAAGGTCCCCATCGTCAAAGCAAAAATTGGTCCAAAGATCATGTCCCTGATGTGTGACGAGAAGATTTTCCCTCTTTTACCTGTAAAGAAAGAACTTAAAGTGGTGATCAGCGGCATCTACATTATGGATGTAAAGGGATCCCGGAATAATCTTTTAAATCCTCAGGAGAAATTAGGCTTTTTCCAGAGAGCGAAGCTTAAGGCATTAAATAAAATGTGACTGGTAAGTTTTTTCTGGCAGCCACGGCCGTCACTCTTTGCCAGAGCTCTCGGGCTGGCAGGCGCACTCTAATATCTTTGAGCAAGCTTGCTGGTATTTTCACTTTCGCTTAAATTTGAAACAGCATCTCACAAAGTTATGCTATAAAACTTGTGAGATGCTGTTTTTTTATTTACGAAAAGCCACTTTCAGCAGAATTGGTGTTACAACAGTAGTAATGACCACCGTAATGATAATCGGTCCATACAGCTCCTGCGTCATCAGCCCGACAGCCATTCCTTTACTAGCAACGATCAGCGCCACCTCTCCACGGGAAACCATTCCCACTCCGATCTGAAGGCATTCTCGGTTAGAATACTTCATAGCTTTTGCCCCCAGACCACAGCCGATGATCTTACTTGCCACCGCCACAAGACAGAGCAAAACGGCAAATATAACGATCTTTCCAGACATCTCAGGAAGCACTACTTCCAGACCGATACTGGCAAAAAAGATTGGAGACAAAAACATGTAGGAAACTGTCTCAAACCTCTTGCTTATGTACTGAATCTTCGGACTGACAGAGATGGCAAGTCCTGCCACATAAGCTCCAGTAATATCAGCTACATTGAAAAAATACTCGGAACAAAAAGCAAACAGCAGGCAAAAAGCAAATGCAATAATTCCGTAACGGCGGTATGGCTCGTGTTCGACATTTGTCCATTTGTAATAAAGCTTTCCTCCCCCAAAGGCTACCACAAAGGCAAAGATGAAGAACAATACTATTTTCAGAAGCACCATCCAGATACTAGGACCTCCCTGGCCGCCTTCGCCGCCAGTACCAAGAGTCGTTATGATGGTCAGGGCAATGATACCTAACACATCATCGATCACGGCAGCACCCAGTATTGCATTTCCTGCGTCGGTATTCAGTTTACCCATCTCCCGCAGCGTCTCTACCGTTATGCTCACGGAAGTAGCTGTGAGGATCACTCCGATAAAGATATTGCGATACATCACCAGATCGGCTGCTGCACCACCGCCATCCGTGAAAAAGTACGCCACCAGATATCCTCCCAGGCAGGGAACGACCACACCCATCAGGGCGATGACCAGAGAAGCCAGACCGCTCTTTTTCAGCTTCTGGATATCGGTTTCAAGCCCTGCTGAAAACATAAGAACGATGACACCGACTTCCGATAGACTCTCGATCATGCTCTGGGACTGTGCCCCTGCCAAAAAAACCGAGGAGAGATTCAAACAGGCAGGACCGATGATGAGTCCAGCCACAAGAGCTCCCACCACCTGGGGCATGTGGAATTTTTTAGTCACAAGACCAAGACATTTTGTACTGATCAGTACAAGTGCAATAAATAACAAATACCCATATTCTTCCATATTTCTTCCTCCTTATTTTAAACCAAACCCATTTTATACCCCTTTTCACCAAAAATCAATACAAAAATAGAATTGATTTTCTAAAGAAAACCAATTCTATTTATTTAACTTTTCTTTTAATATTCTTTTCAAGAAAAAACTTAATTATGTTAAGTCAATCCCATTCTTTACTCAAACTCCGGGGATCCTGTTTTTACTTTATCAAACTCTGCTAATATTTCCTGAGACGGAGCTTTGGTACCCAGGCTGAAAACAACAATATACACAAGGCTTACCGCAAATCCTACAAGAAGAGAGTAGATTCCTGTCACATTACAAAGCTTCTCCCCATGGATCAGCGGAATGTAATCCCAAAGGATCACTGTAAGTCCTCCAGAAAGAATCCCTGCAACCGCCCCGGCAAAGTTTGTCCTTTTCCAGAACAGCGAACAGACCACTATGGGACCAAAAGCGGAACCAAGTCCCGCCCAGGCATCCGACACCAGCCCCATAATGCTGCTGTCCGGATCCCATGCAATCAGAAAGGCAAGAACTGCCACGATCATTACCGTGATCCGGCTGACCTTAAGAACGGTCTTGTCCGAAGCATCCGGCTTTACCACAGTTTTGTAAATATCCTTTGACACAGAAGACGCACAGACCAAGAGCTGGGAGTCCGCTGTAGACATGATCGCCGCAAGAATACCGCAGAGGAAGATTCCTCCGATAAAGGGCAGTGCCAGATTTTCATTGAATACCTTATTGATCATATCTATAAATACACTTTCCGATGATGTCTTTCCATCGAGTCCCAATACCGCAGGAGCCAGGAAAGCCCGGCCCACCACGCCGATCACACAGGCGAAAACCAGGGAAATAAATACCCAGATAATAGCGATCACACTGGATTTC
Source organism: uncultured Roseburia sp. (assembly GCA_947246475.1). GTDB lineage: Bacteria > Bacillota > Clostridia > Lachnospirales > Lachnospiraceae > Eubacterium_F. The sequence goes on along the minus strand of CAMXSH010000021.1, from coordinate 21,475 downwards.
TTCAGTTCTTTTTCACTTTTTACCGCCATGAACCGGACAAGGATATGGGGCATTCCACAATACCCAAGCCCCCATGCCAGCTGGGACAGAATCTCCACAAATGAATATGGCTGATCCGTGGCCCCATTGTAAAAAAGACTCATATAATGGTCATAGTTCACCACGCCCGTTGACTGGATACTCTGTACAAAATCACTGCTGACAAATCCATATGCCACGATGGGAACCACAAGAAGCCCCACCAGCATAAGCATACCCTGGATAAAATCGGTGGTGCATACCGCCAGGAAGCCTCCCATAAAGGTATAGACCAGGATCACCGCCGCACCAATAGCGAGGGAAACATGATAATCCACACCAAATACCGTATTAAACAGCTTTCCTCCGGAAGCCAGCGCAGAGGCCGTGTACACCAGGAAAAAGACGACGATCACCAGAGAAGATATGCTGAGAAGCACCTTCTTCTCATCATGATACCGATTTTCCAGGAATTCCGGAAGTGTCAGGGAATTCCCTGCCACAATGGTATATCTTCTGAGGGGTTTGGAGATGAACAGCCAGTTTGCCACCGTTCCCAGAAACAAACCGATGGCGATCCACGCCTGCCCGGTTCCCATGGCATAAATGGAACCCGGAAGTCCCATGAGCAGCCATCCGCTCATATCCGACGCCTGGGCAGAAAGTGCCGCCACCCATCCATTGAGCCCGCGGCCGCCAAGAAAGTAATCTTCTGTACTGTTGGTCTTTTTCATGGAATAAATACCGATCCCGACCATCAAAAGCAAATATGCTGCAAAAGCAGACAGTACAATAATAGAATCTGTTGACATAATTTCCTCTTTTCTGCGCCGCTTCTTGTTCATAAAGCAACTTTGTGCCAAGCAGCGCGCAGACACAAAATGCTGTGTGAAAAATATGCTGACTGGTTTATTTTTCACACTGATCCTCCATACATATGTATTTCACTGTTTACCAATAAAATAAACAACTATGGATATTCTACCATATCCGGAGATTTTATGCTATACTAACTTTATGATACCAGGGTCTCAAGGTCAAAATGTCCTTCATGCTTGCATGATAAGGCATTTGACATTGAGCCCCGCCTAGCATGAGAAAGTAGCGATTTACGCAGTAAATCAGCGGATTTCGGATGTTTGAAGAAAAGGAGGTTTTCATCGTATGGAGCGATTTGTTGATCTTATACACAATAAAAAAACAGGAAGAGAACTATCCGATACGGATATAAAGAATATGGTACGCGGCTACTGTGACGGCAGTATTCCAGACTACCAGATGTCCGCCATGCTTATGGCGATCTGCTTTAATGGTCTTTCCGACCGGGAACTAACCACACTGACACTGGCAATGAGAGACTCTGGTCAGATCAACGACCTCTCTTCCATCCCTGGGATTAAGGTCGATAAGCACAGTACTGGCGGTGTCGGCGACAAAACGACGCTGATCATCGGTCCCATCGCCGCGGCATGTGGCATCCCCATCGCGAAAATGAGCGGCCGGGGATTGGGCTTCACCGGCGGCACCATCGACAAGCTGGAATCCATCCCCGGCTTCCGGACAGATCTTTCCACAGAGGATTTTTTCCATGCCGTACAGCATACCGGGATCTGCCTGAACGGCCAGACCGGAGAACTGGCGCCCGCCGACAAGATGATCTATGCCCTGCGGGACGTGACTGCCACCGTTGACAGCATCCCCCTGATCGCCGCCTCTATCATGAGCAAAAAACTGGCGGCGGGCAGTGATAAGATCCTGCTGGACGTAACCACAGGAAATGGCGCCTTTATCAAAGATTATCAGCAGTCTCTGGAACTTGCCCACAAAATGGTGACCATCGGTACAAAGGCAGGAAAAAACACAGTAGCACAGCTGACCTCCATGGACGAACCCCTTGGCTTTGCCATTGGCAACAACCTGGAAGTAAAAGAAGCCATCCATGCTCTTCATGGAGATGGTCCCAAGGACCTGATGGATGTATGCTATTGTCTCGCCTCCCACATGATCTCCCTGGGAAAAGAGATTTCTGTGGAAGAAGCCAGAATGCTGGCAGAAGATGCCATACACAGTGGACGTGCATGGAATACCTTCCTCGCTATGGTCCAAGAACAGGGTGGTGATATTTCCTATATGGAACACCCGGAACGTCTGCCACAGGCTGCTGTTATCTACGAATACAAAGCTGCCCGCTCCGGCTATATCACTGCCATGGATACCGAAGGCTTTGGCACTGTCGCCGGGATCCTTGGAGCCGGGCGAAGCAGAAAAGAGGACAACATCGACGTTTCCGCCGGCATTGTCCTCTGCCACAAAGTCAATGACCATGTGACCGAAGGAGACACTCTTGCCTGTCTCCACACTTCCTCACTGGAACTCGCCCAGGCTGCCGCTGAAAAGCTGGAGGGCTGCTATCAGTTTGGGGAGAGTCCTGGGGAGGCAATACGACTGATCGGAGATGTTGTGGTGTAGCAGGGATTCTTCCTGCTATTTTTTCATCTTGAGCTTCTTCACGCCACTTTTCATTTCTATGGAAAGAAAACTAAAAAGGTTTGAGTTATCTCTAAAATGGAAATTTGGAATTTACTTATGCACATAAGTATAATCAGGTCAGAACACTGCCTGCCGTATGGTCTCCACTGGCTCCCCGGTCAACTCACTGATCTTTTCCGGCGACAGACCTCTCTCCAGCATGCCTGCCAAAAGATTACGCCCCCATGCAGCTCCTTCCTCCCTGCCCTCTTCCCTCACTGTCGCCATATGTAGTTCTTCATCATATTCAAATATGCTCATCTGAATCACCTCCGCCCGGTTGGCTCTCAGAAATTCTTCCAGGATTCCTTCTTCTATGCATTCTGATACTGCCCTCTCCACTGCTTCCTGGAAATCCATCTCCCAGCTGTAGCTCCAGACCCGCTCCACGTACTTCATGTAGTCATGCAAGGAACGGCATTTTCCTAATAGTTCCTCATTGTTTCCTGGATTGATGTTCAGCTGGAGTACTGTCAGTTCCAGGCCGGCTTCTTCCGTCTGCTGGTAAAAGGATTCCGACAGGCGCAGGATCTTCCTCTCCGGCTGTTCTTCTGTCCCGTTGTAAAATACAACAAAACGCGGTGACGGAATCTGGATTCTTTTTCCCGAATACAGGTCTCTTTTTTCTTTCTGGATCATTTTTTCATATAGCTTTGCTATGTAGAACAGGTCGCGCAGCGGCATGTTAGGATTTACCGTGGACTGGTGCTCATACAGGTTCAGCCGCAGGTCCACCACGCAGGATACATCATTTTTCATGGACATGTACACAGCGTTTTCCAGCCCCGCCGCCTCCAGCTCTTCCGGATTTGTGTATTGTGTATCATTTACCGCGTTGTACAGCTCCAGGAGTTCTGACTTGTCCCGGTACAACAGCCGGAATACGGTGTCTCTGTAGTTTCTCTGTGCCAGCATTCCCGGATTCGGATCTTCCGGTATTTCTTTTCTTTTTTTCATCTGCCCTCCGTTCCACAGAGGACCGTTTTTTCTCATTTTCAAACAACCTCTCTGCTTTTTTGATTTTGGGGAATCAAACATTGACGTTCTTTGAGAATGAAAGATTTTCAGATATAAAGAATAGTAATGCTTTTTATTACCATAACATACAGGTATGGTTTTGTCAACCGGATTGTTTAGTTTTGATCAATTTTTTGTTATATGGAACTACAGATGGCAAAAACCATCTCCTCTGTCACAGCACGTTTTTCATAATTGGGTGTGCAGTAAGGGATGGTTTTTTCTTCCATATTTATATTCCCATGAAATTCATTTTCCCACTATTTCTTAATCTTAATCTTTTTCATGTTGCTCCATGCCCCATAGACTTTCTTTTTCCCCTCCAGACGATATGCCTGGACGCGGAAATAGTAGGTTTTTTCCTTTTTCAGCTTCTTAATGACGGCCTTATTTTTTGATACCAGCTTCTGTTTTTTGCCCTTCCACTTCTTTGAAGTACTGTAACAAATCTGGTAGCCTTTCGCTCCGGTGAGTTTTTTCCAGGAGACTGTCACAGTGTGCTTTTTCTGTTTAAGTTTCAGGGCGGATACTTTTCCAATCGTGGCTTTTCCCGGATCAGACGAAACAGGCGACACGGATGCTCCCGGCTTTTCCGTGTTATCGGGCTGGGCTGTCTTTCCCGGTGCCACTGTCTCCTGAGGTTTCTGGTGTCGGTGACGGAGTAGCTACTCCTGGCTCTTCCACTTTACCATCCGAGGTTACGGTATCGGCGTATGACCAGCTGGAGGCAGATGATAGATTCAAATGCAAAGCTGGGCGAGCGGCAGTACTATTGTGGCTGACATAGTCGCCAGTCGTATCGACAAACCCATAGTCATACACGTCGGAAGCGAAAAAACTACTGCTGCCTGGCGACCGGAGCCACCAATCATCTTCAATCGGATCCTGGTGTTATTTTCTGGTTTCATCACTCTTCATCCAGGCATACAATAGCCGCTGGGTTTCCATAACCTTTGATGATATCTGTGCCTGTTGCCTTGGAAGAATACACTGGCATTCTCGCCACCATGGAAAGATATGACAGAACACGGAGCTGTGTCATCGCCTCATGCTGTAATGTAAGTCTCTTTTCATTCGATCCTGTCATAATACTCATACAGCATCTGCACCCCATTTTCCAAAATATAATAATGCCGTATGTAGGGGATCAGAAGCACAAAAAACATCAGGCACAGAAGAAGCACTGCCGGCTCCTGTATGATCAGGCTTGCCAGAATCGTAATGACCGCCAGCAGCGCAAAAAGCACCGTCACGATCAGATGTATCAGCCTCTCATGCTGGAAAAACTGTATCTGGACCAGCATCTCCCGGCGAAAGGACTCCCTTTCCCCGATTTCCTGCTCTCCCTCTGCCACACTCCGGTAAAATTCTAAATACTTTTTTAGTCGCTTTTCCATGCTGTTTCCTCCTTCTGGCTCAATGGCATGAATTTGATACCCTGTTTTATTGTGCCATTCCGGCGACACACCGTCCTGTAGTGTCGCCTGTCAAATTGATAATCACCTAATCTACAAGGATCACCTGCCGGCGAAATTCTTCCGGCAGCCTCCGTCCACTTACTGCCATCGCCACAGTGCGGTACAGGTCCGCCGCCTTGATGTCCTGCTTCAGCTTCTCCCGCCCTCTGTCATCCAGCTCCTCCATATCTCTGGCAAGCCTGCCAAGCACCTTCGTATTCTTTACATATTTAAGATTTCCTGCTGCTCTTCGTCGCATTCCCAGCAGACGTATATAGGGAAGGCTGTCCTCTCTGTCAGATGCCTTTTCTATTCCAAGAAGTGTCTGGAACACGCAGCGTTTGACTCTCGCCATTGTCATATTTTTCGTCTTGCAGCGGTTTACAAAATCATCCAGCGACACTGCCTCATACCAGTTTTTATGAAAGGAATTCGCCAATTCATCAGACAGATCTTTCATATCTTCCAGCCTGTCCCATCTGTCCCGGATGGCAAAAGAACACATCTGCCAAAAATCCTCAGAACGGAGAAAACAAGGCGCTTTCTTTAGTAGATCCACCGCTTCTTCTGTCAGACCAATAAAATTTCCCTTCCATATCTGGCTGCGCACTGCTGTCGCTGACAAAAAGCCCTGTTTCTCCTGCTGCCCAGTCAATTCTTCATGATAACCCATCCCCTGTCTCCTTATCACCACAGGCTTCATGGAAGATCCCAGCCGGAGGGCTGCCTTGATGTATTCGATGCCCAGCGTGTTATTTGGCATAAACAGCTGCCTTCTCTCTTCTTCTGTCAATTCCATACAATCGGAATATGCCCGTTCCCTCGCCGCTGGAAAAGAATATCCTCCACGGAGATAGTGGCCAAGCTGTTTTTTATAATGTTCTGGTTCCTCCGCCAGATAGCGCCCCGCCTGTTCCAGTTTCTCCTGGACGGTCCCTTCACTGCCAAAACAGTAAAAATCTATAAAGGACAGGGACCCCAGAGCTAGAATTCCTCCTCTGGCAAAATCTTCCGCACTGGACAAACCATAGCGCACTGGAAGTTCAAACACCATATCTGCGCCTCCTTCCAGAGCCATCCGGGTACGGATGTATTTGTCCACGATGGCTGGCTCCCCCCGTTGGACAAAGTCACCATTCATTAATGCCACCACGGTATCTGCCCCGGTTTTTTCACGTACCTGCTCTATATGAAACTGATGTCCCTTATGAAAGGGATTGTACTCACATATAATTCCGGCGGCTGACATAATATACCATCCTTTCCCAATATTTACATTCTAGTGACTTTATGATATCATTACAATAAAAAATAAGCAACACTTGGAGTTTATATGAAACAAAAGAAATACATAATTTTAAGAATATCCGCAGGGCTTGTCACGGGAATTTTCTCCGGACTGATCATATGTCTGTTCCGTTTATTCATGAACTTCTGTGATAATACCCTTAATCATGTGATCATTCCGGCTCTTCACAGTGGCAGTTTTCTCTATCACGCCGCCTGGGGGGCAGGGTTATTACTCTTGTCCCGTTTTGTTTACTGGAGCATCTGCCTGGAACCAAAGGCAGAGGGAGGCGGCGTTTCTCATTTTATTGAAGAAGCCAGGGGCGTCACGGATGCCAGATGGTGGTCCGTTCTTCTTGTGAAACTGACCTCCGCCCCTCTGTGTATCCTGGCAGGTTTTTCTCTGGGAAAAACTGGATCTGCCGTAGAGATCGGAACTATGTCTGGAAAAGGTGTCTGCCGTTTTCTGCAGTCCATCCGCAGACACCGTCAGCTGCACCTCACTCCCTCAGAATACTATTGTACCGGCGCCGGGGCGGGGCTGTCTGCACTTTTTTGTGCCCCGGTATCCGGTCTGGCATTTACCCTGGAAAAATTTCCGGCAACAAGGGCGATATCTGTACTGACCATCGCTGTTGGCTCTCTATCTGCTTTTTTGGTGAGCCATTTAATCTTCGGAACTGCTCCCATTCTGGATACGATCATCCCTCTGCAGCAGTATTACTATTACCCTGCACTTGCCCTGCTGGGTATCCTGTTAGGTATCACTGGAAAATATTATGCCTTCTCCCTGATACGATATGCAAAACTGCTTTCAAAGTACAATAAGCATATCCATGGTCTGTTGTGGAGCCTCCTCTTTCTGATGACCGGTGTTGTGTGTTATTTTTTCCCCGCCATCACAGGATCCGGAAATAATATGCTCGCTGTTCTCAAGACGCCAGCCGTTCCATATACCACCCTTTTGCTGCTTCTCTTTGGAAAATATCTCTTCTCGATGATCTCCTCTGGTTCGGGACTGCCCGGCGGAACCATATTTCCTCTGCTGACAGTGGGCGCCTGTATCGGTCAGCTCTATGGACTGGCTCTTTGCTCTCTATTTCCTGGGATCGGCTTTTCTCCCGCCTGCTTTCTTCTGGGCGGCATGTCCGGTTTTTTTACCGCTGCTCTCGGTGCCCCCGTCACCGGGGTATTTCTCATATGCGAATTCACCTGCTGTTACGGAAACTTGCTTCCTCTTTGTATTGTCTGCCTTTTCTCCCACCTCACAGCACAGCTCATAAATCACAAAACTCTGGCATAAAATATTCTATCATATAATGCTGGGGTCAAAAGGTGATTTCCCCCCAAGGGATGCTGCGGATTGCGTTATGCACAAAAACCAGCGCAGAAGTGAGGTAATTCATGAAAAAAAATTCTCTCTATACTTATACGACAATGGAAAAACGTATCCGGGAGCTGGAAAAACAGTATCCACCGGAATATTTTAGGGTAAATTCACTGGGTATTACCCACGGCAAACGCCAGCTTTACGCCTGCAGCCTGGGATCCTCCGAGGCGCCTGGCCAATTTGTCTTAACCGCCTCAATCCACGGCAGGGAATACATTAACACCACTCTTCTCCTGCAGATAATGGAATATTATCTGGAACATTACGAAGGCTGCTACCGGGAGCTCTGGAAAGAGATCTGCGTGATCTTTCTGCCGATGACAAATCCGGATGGTGTTTGTATCTCCATGTCCACAGAAGCAAAAACCTGGAAAGAAAATGGACGGGGCGTGGACCTGAACCGAAATTTCCCCAGTGGTTTTGGCAAGTCTCCCGACCGGGCAAAAAGAAATCCTGGGGTTAGCGCCGGTGACCAGCAGGAGACCCGCTGTCTTATGGAATTCGTAAACGGGCTCACAAATCCATTGGGCATCATACACTATCACTCCCGTGGCAACCTCATCTTCTATGACTATGATGTCCATGGCTCCCTGAAAAGCCAGATCACCACCATGGCAGCTGTCGCCCACAGGGTGACGGGATACCGTCTTGTCGAAAACACGAAAGACACCCGGCCCGCCGGAGGCTTTGGAGACTGGTGCGTCTATGAAAAAAGAATACCCTCTGTTACCATCGAAACCGGTTTCCTGAAAACACCGGTTCCACGATGGCAGCTAAAGGGTATTATCTCCAAAAATCTATTTCTGCTTCGTGAGCTTTTTACCTGTATTCTGTAATTCACCATGGAGCAGGATATACAACTCATACTGATCCAGGGGCAGCTGGTCCAGCCACATGGCGATCCGGTAATCCGCCTCCTCAAAGGTCTTCATGGTCTGCCAGGTATCTGAAAAATCCACCTTCCAGACCCCTTCATTCCCCCGGAGATAAACCGCCCCGATAGCATGGTCCATTTCATGGATATAGAGAAGGTCTTCCTGCATCCGGTAAAATACGGAGGAATCCTTTACACCTGGAGCATCTTGGAAATCCAGACCTTCTGCTTCGTCCTCTGCCAACCGCTGCGGACGTTTTAGGTCTCCACCCAGGTAGTCTGTATTTTTTACCAGTGTCTTTGACAGAGACACCATATCCGGCAAAAATTCATGTGCCCGGAAAAAGCCCGGCTTTACATAATACTCACTGAGCACTTCCATGGAATCAAAATCATATTCGCGGACCAGCCCCAGGCTGCCCTCGATCTCTGGTACCAGAGAACCAGCCATGGCATATAGATGTCTGGTGTCTTTATCGAAAATTGCGTTGGAACGGATTTTCGATTTGGGACATGAAAAACGCTTATACAATTTTACCGTCTTTTCTTTTTCGTTGATCTCATAAAAACTGATATAACTTAACTTATCTTTATCAAAAAATTTTACTTTCCGCCGCTTGTGCCAGTGGTTGTCAAAGACCATGATGTGTTTGATATCCTGCCTCTTTTCCTCCAGCTCCACCTCAAAAACAGCGTGCTGCTGGTAGAACCACGGCACTTCACCCACAGGTTTTAACAGCTTATCTGCCATTTTTGTGCCCTCCCAGAACCGGGGATCGGCAAAAAGCCACCGGATCTCGTCCAGGTTCCAGTCAAAGGATGCCACAGAATGAATATTTCTCATAGATACCAGCATAGAATCCTGCTCTTCATCGTAGGATGCTGAATTAATGTGCGCCCAATCCATCATATCCTGATATGTTTCATCAAATAGATCACCCAGCTTGATCTGGTGCACAATCTCTCCATTTTCCCGGTTCAGCTCCAGGATCAGATCCTCAGAATGTTCTTCCAGGCTGTTTCCCGCTGTCAGGATATTGCCTCCTGGCGTCTTCTCCTCCACGGTGTGATGGGCTCCATTCTTCACAAGATAAGTTTTTCCAACCCTGCCAAGATAATCCATGTCATACATTTGGACAGAATGGGGATTGGTGAAAGATGGGGCTGAAATTTCCCGTTCCATAAACAGAAAACGCCCCTTTGACAACGGAAATATACCATACCCTTTTGGCTTTCTCCGCAGATAATAACGAATCTGCCCCTCTTTATCAAACACACAGGGCTTGATGTCTATGCCCCCTGCAATCAGGATATTTTTAAATGCCGCCTGGTCATTTTTCTTTTTTACTGTTATGATGTCTTTCAAGTCTTCTGGAAGAGACTCTGTAATAAGGGGAAATCTGCGGTTGTCACACACCTGGCCGTTTTCATCCAATAGTTCAATGACCACGTCGGTGCTCCGGCCCGGATACAGTCCCAGAATAGGAATACGATGACGTTTGGCAGGTGGATATTCCGATATGAAGCTGGTATCCTCTGTATCTCCTTCCACGGTCACACGCACGCCATAATCCATAAGTGTGGTAAACAACACAAGAGCTGTCAATGGCGCCTCCCCGAAGGGATTTACCACTGCCAGCATATTGTTAAAGGTATATTTTTCACTTCGCAGCTGTAATTCCAAAAACCAGTCTTTTGCCTGAGAAACGAGAGAATACATTTTCTTCGTCTTAATATTGGTCTTAAAGGAATCAGCCTGTTCCCGCCGGAAAACCTCTTCATAGGCTTCCGATCCCCGGATCACCCATGCCTCTGGCCGGACTGTGATCGTCCCGCCATTGCTGCGATAGGTTTTTTTCACCCTGGCGTCCCTGGCATTTTCAAATTCCCGTTTCCTGCGCTTTATCTCCCGTTTGAGCTTTTTGACTAAACTACCCATGCCTCTCTCCCCATATTCTCTCATAAATCTGCATTGCACATTCATAAGGAGTATGATCTACCGTATCCAGTACGATCTCTGGATCCAGCGGTTCCTCATAGACAGAGTCCTTCCCGGTAAACTGCTGGATCTGCTTTTTATACAATCCCTTCGGATCCCGCTGCCTGCAGGTCTCAAAATCCGTATTCACGTAGACCTCTATAAAGTTTCCCTCGCCCGCTCTCTCTCTGGCGAACTGACGCATCGCCCGGAAAGGAGAGATAAAGGACACCAGTGTGATCACTCCTGCATCCTGAAACAGCGCTGCGATCTCACTGATACGGCGGATATTTTCGTTGCGGTCATCGTCACTGAACCCCAGATCTGAATTGATACCACATCGGATATTGTCCCCGTCCAGACGGTATACCGCCCTTCCGGCTTCGTTGAGCATGTGTTCTAACTCCACTGCCACCGTGGACTTGCCAGATCCTGAGAGCCCGGTAAACCATACTACGATTCCTTTCTGGTCCAGAACCCGGCATCGGTCTTCATAGGATACTTTTCCATCATGCCAGATAATATTTTCGTTTTTATTGTCTGAAGCCATCCTTTTCTCCATCTCCCGATCCATCAACGGAACAGGATTCCTTTATCTTTAAGAAGCGTCCGGATCTTTCTGATATTTTTTTCATAATCATATTCGCTGTCCTTCAGCTTCATATCCATTTTAATATCTGTACTTACCTCATCACCGATCCAGAAAATATCCATATCTTTCTGGATCACTGCCTTCATGATCTTGCGGTCACTCTCCGTCAGTCTGGTCGCTGTAATGATCAAGATCATTCCTGCATCCAGCATGAGATTTGCCACTTCTGCAAAACGCCGTATCTGCTCCTTGTGATCCTCATCGCCACCAGACTTCGTATCAGCACCTACGCCATAAAGATAGGATACGATCCCCATGTAGTACACATATCTGCCACTATCCAGAAGACTTTTTTCCAATGCCTTTGCCAGATCTTTCTTACCGGTATTCTTTTCCCCGGTCAGCACGATGAGCTCCGGTCTCTGGGCATAATGTTCGATTCTGGATTCCAGGCTGATCTCCCCAGTCTCCCATTTATAATTGCGGAGCATGGCACTGCTTCTGATTTCGCTTTCTTCATCTTCCAACGCTTCGGTTATGATTCCGCCTCCAGCGATCTCATAATTGTCCACAATAACAAATCTACTTGTGCCGGCGCTCTCCTTTACCGTATCAAAAGCAATGGGTTTATCCGTCTTTAGGATAACTTCTGCCACCTCATGCTTCTCTACCGCCTGCTTCGTGTCTGTGGAAGAAAGGTTGGAGGAATCGATGACTCCCTTGACCTCTTCCACCTCTACCCTGACTTTTTCGCCGCCAATCTTCAGATAGTATAATCTTCCTGGAACAAAATCTTTCTTTCCAAGCCAGAAAATGTTAGCTGAAATCCGCGATGCTGTCTTGGGCTGTGGTTCGCCAGCGATGGCCATCATCTCTCCACGGGTTATATAAATCTGCTCTTTCATGGTAAATCCGATCGCCATGCCCGGCTTGCCCTCTTTGATGGGATCGGTATTAAATGACTCTATTTTATTAATATGGCTCTTTTTGCCAGAAGGATAGAAAATAACCTCCTGTCCGGCGCGGATCGTACCAGTCTCGATGGTACCCGCCACAATTCTCCGGTCATCCCCATTTCTCGTAAATTTGTATACATCCTGTACTGGCATACGGAACGGCTGCTTGTCGTGCTCTTCCTCACATTCAAAGGCATCCAGCACCTCCAGAATACACATCCCGTCGTACCATGGCATTTTATCGCTCTGCTTTACGATATTGTCTCCCTGGAAGGAACTAACAGGAAGAACAAACTTCGGAGTAATATTAATCTGTTTTAAAAATTCAAGATACTCTTTTTTTACCTTCTCATATACTTCCTGACTGTAATCCACCAGATCCATCTTATTGATGACTACGGCGATCTGTTGGATTCCCAGCATGGAAAGCATATAGGCATGCCGCCTGGAGTTTTCCTGAACACCTTCTTTGGCATCGATCATAAGTAGTGCTGCCTGGGCGCGGGAAGCTCCTGTAATCATATTCTTCAAAAATTCGATATGCCCAGGCGCATCTAATATGATGTAATCTCTCTTTTCCGTCTTAAAAAAACATCTCGCCGTGTCAATCGTGATTCCCTGGGACTGCTCGTCCTTTAGGGCATCCAGCAAAAAGGCATACTCAAACGGCTTTGAGTTTCGGCGGCAGGTCTCTTTTACCTGCTCTAACTTTCCTTCGGGAAGGGAACCGGTATCTGCCAGCAGGCGTCCCATAAGGGTGCTCTTACCGTGATCCACATGACCGACAATGACTATATTCATGTCTTCTTTTTTATTCATATCGCAATTGCTCCAATCCTTTTCTTGACAATCTTACCATACATGTGACCTGTGCTGCGCACAACACATTCGCTCCGGGCTTCGCCCTTCGCTCATGATGTACGTCCGTCATATGTCCGGTCGCAAATAAATTTGCTCCGGCCGCATGACAGACTTTGTCACATGTATCCTTCTTTGCGCAGTTCTTCCAGACCGCCGCCACCTTCTTTATCCTGGGCGCGCCCGGATCTCTCAGCGATATTGGCAAATTTTCCGGTTTTTAATTCTTCTATGATCTCTCTTACATTTTTTGCTGTGGAATCTACCGTACCAGTGCAGGGTGCACACCCCAGCGAGCGGTAACGCTTTCCATTTCCCTGGTCAAAATACAATGGGACAACAGGAATATTTTCTCTTTCGATATACTCCCAGATATCCAGCTCCGTCCAGTCCAGCAAAGGATGCACGCGCACGTGGGTGCCCGGTGCAAAATCAGTCTTATACTGGTTCCAGAATTCCGGAGGCTGGTCTCCCACATCCCAGTCATTATTTTTATCTCTCGGCGAGAAATAGCGTTCTTTGGATCTGCTTCCTTCCTCGTCCGCCCGGACGCCGACGATCACACCAGTATACGGCTCAATGTTGACGTCCTTTTCGTAAACTCCCTTCCCGTGATTAAAGCGGTAACGGGGCCAGCTGGCATTGAGAGTATTGGTCAAAGCTTCTGTTTTCAGCGATTTGCAGCACTCCAGATGGGTGGCATTTCCATCCGGGAACGTAGCTTTTTTCTCCAGCGCCTCAGTGTTCTCTCCGTAAATCATATCCAGATTCCACTCTGCCGCCAGACGGTCTCTGTATTCAATCATCTCTTTGATCTTAAAATGGGTGTCCACATGTACGAGGGGAATCGGAACATGTCCAAAAAAAGCCTTTCTGGCAAGCCAGAGAAGAACTGTACTATCCTTTCCGATCGACCAGAGCATACACAGGTTTCCCAGTTCACTGTATGCCTCCCGCAAAATATGAACGCTCTTATACTCCAACATATCCAAATGGTCCACAGCGTTTCCTCCAATTTTTATTATTTTATCATAATTTTTACCCATGCCAAGCTGCAAAGCAACTTGCTAACAAGTCCCTCAGAACTTATTATATAATGTCTTGGGCAAAATTTTTTGATCCTGTTGTCATACTAATGTTATATTTTACAAAAATGTTACAATTATGTCAATTTGCAACTATTTTCCTTTTTTTACATTTTTTTTATCAAATACAGGCATTTTGCTTCGTAAAACTGCCTGGCTCATGCAAACTTATTCATCCACACTGCTTTCTGTCACCTCTCCTGACCCACGGTGGTGATACAGCGCATAAACGATGCCATCACTCATCACCACGCGTCCCTGATACTGCAGGTCCTCTAAACTGTAGTATACAGAAACTTCACTGATCTTATAACTGGAACTTTCAAATTTTTTCGCATATTGATTGACAGAAGCCTTTGCCATAAATGGATACAGAGGATTTCCGAACATCACCACACTGCCTCCAAACGTAAGAAACACTCCCAGCAGACAGCATAGAATCCCTACAGCCAGCGGTCTTTTTCCCTGAACCAGCACCCGCACCAGAACGCCCCCGATTATACCAAGAACCATAAGAAGGATCACCACAGGTAAAATAGAAAGCAGCACTTTTAGTTTGGATGTCTCCACAATGCCTACTGAACTGGATCTTTTTTCCACCAGCTGATACACAATACAGATCAGGATAACAGCACCCGGAACCACCCAACCCAGTTTTTTCAGGAAAACTGCAGAAAGTGCCCCGGCTGCCGGCAGAATCACCACCGCCTGAGGTATATCAAAATACAGATACAGCTGCATGTACTCCCATAATCCCACCAAAGAGAACAGGATGATAAGAAGTCCTGCTGAAATCTTTTTAAATCGTTCTTTCATTTTCTTTCCCTCCATATCAGTCCTTCAATACGTTTGCCTGAAGCAAAACAGGAATCATAAAAACGATGGCTGCAAAAATAAGATTCAAAACTACTGCCACAAATCCCATAACAACCCGTTTTAGAATATCCTCGCACTGCAAAAGAACAGCATTGACCACCCATCCTACGATTCCACAGATCCCCCATATACTGTACAGCACTACCCCGGTAAATCCTCCTGAACTGGTCAGCACAACACCCGCGACCAGAACCACCATGTTGAAAATAACATAGGGAATAAAATGATTGCCGGCGGCACAAAACTTTGCCAGGATTACGCTGGAAAGGGAAAGCATCGCCGCCGACATAATGTAAAAAGCGTACATGTCGAGAACCTTTCCGGAGGCGATCTGCCATATAAGCCCCGCCACAAACAATACCAGAGCGGTCAAAAGCCGAAATCCCGCCGTGGTCATTTTTTCTATCTTTTCGTACATATCTGTTCTCCCTTCACTTCACATTGTGTCCTTATGTTATATTCATGCAGATTTGATCTGCCAGTTCCCGAATATTGCGGATTCCCACCAGGCGGATGCCGGACAGGTCAAGCCCCCCGCCCTTTTCCATCATTTTTTTGTTTGCCTCCGGCAGAATGCAGGTCTGATATCCGGTCTTCATTGCCTCCGCCACCCGTTTTTCTGCCTGGGGAACTGCCCTTACCTCGCCCACCAGTCCTACCTCGCCAAAAATCACAGTGCGGTCGTCCATGGCTCTTCCGCTGTGACTGGACATGATGGCAGTAATAATGGCAAGATCCAGCGCTGGCTCCGTGATCCTCATACCGCCTGCCACATTGACGTAAGCATCGCTGTCTGAGAGGCGGATTCCCAGACGTTTCTCCAATACTGCAATCAGGAGGTTGATGCGGTTATAATCTGTCCCCGCCGCCGTTCTCCGGGGCATATTAAAATAGGTGTGGCAAACCAGCGCCTGCACCTCGATCATAAAAGATCTCGTTCCCTCCACTGCACATGCCACCACAGATCCGGACTCACCCACCGGCTTTCCCTGCATCATATACTCAGATGGATTCGGCACCTCCACCAGTCCTTTTCCTTTCATTTCAAATACGCCGATCTCATTGGTGGAGCCAAAACGGTTTTTTACTCCCCGCAGGATTCGGTAAGCTGCCGCTGAATCCCCTTCAAAATAAAGCACTGTGTCCACCATATGTTCCAGCATACGGGGGCCTGCCACATTTCCTTCCTTTGTCACATGTCCCACGATGAAAATGCTGATCCCCCTGCTCTTAGCGATGCGCAGAAGGATAGAGGTGATCTCGCGCACCTGGCTGATACTGCCCGGCGCCGCATCGATGCGTTCATCATACATCGTCTGGATGGAATCTACGATAACTACTACCGGCTGGATTTTCCCAATGGCATGATCGATGGCAGAGATGTTTGTCTCTGACAACAGATAGATGGAATCAGAAAATTCTCCGATCCGGTCCCCTCTCAGCTTGATCTGCTTGAGTGACTCCTCCCCCGACACATAGAGGATCTTTTCACCCTGGTCCGAGAGCATTTTGCACATCTGTAACAAAAGGGTTGATTTGCCAATCCCTGGATCTCCCCCCACCAATACCAGGGAGCCAGCCACGATGCCGCCTCCCAGAACCCGGTCCAGTTCCCCGATACCCGTCATCATCCGATGCTCATTTTCGATGGTTATGTCCTTCAGCTTCGCGGGCTCTGCCTGTCCGGCTCTGGCTGCACCTGTCCCGGTCTTTCTCCCCGGGGCGCCGGTATCCGGCGCCTCAACCAATGTGTTCCACTCTCCGCAGCCGGGACACTGCCCCTGCCATTTTCCGGTCTCTGTACCGCATTCTTTGCAGTAAAATATGTTCTTTGCCTTTGCCATAATTTCCTTTCATTATCGGGCATAGTTCAATCGCGTATTGAGCTAACAATGGCGCCAATCTGAATCACCAGATTGGCGCCGTTCCCAGTTCATGGTAACTATCATTGTTTTTCCAGTAAAACAAATACTAACATTTACTTACCTTGATATCTGCCTGTTTTCCTTCATCAAGTTCAATGCTTACATTGAGCTTTCCTCCCAGATTGGTCTTCATCGTTCCCAGTTCATTTCCGTCAAGCATTACTTTGTACTCCTGTGATGGCTCAAGCTCCAGGGTAAAACTAATGTCCTCCGCTGCTTCCACCACAAAAGATACATCGTTTCCATCGTCCACATAATTTGTCACGGCGCTTCCTGGGACTGACTCATACACAAACAGACCATTTTTCTCCAGCTTTGTGATCTCCCGAAAGGTCTTCACCTTATACATATCTCCCTGATATTCAAAATCCGATTTCTTTGTCTTTGAATCCAGAAGATAGTTTCCAAAACTGAGAGAACCATCGTCCTCCTTGCGGATCATTTCCTCAACTACACCCATACCATTATCCTCCTTAGTTTCTTGCTGATTATATCCTCCTGACCCTCTTACAGGCAGTTGATCTCTACTTCAATTATATCAAAAAACACATGCCAATGCCATCATTTTTTTATGAAGTTTTGTACATAAATTTTTCCCGATCTCACGGCGATCTTTACGGTATCCCCAATCTTAACCGCCCCGTTGACAAGCTCCTGAGCCAAGGCATCCTCGATCTGGTTCTGGATGGCACGGCGCAGGGGTCTCGCTCCGTAGTCTTTATCAAAACCTTTCTCAGCTACAAATTCTACAACGGCCTTGCCATAACGGACCGTGAGATCCATCTGTTCTTTTGCCCGGAGACGGAAACTCTCCAGCATATGGGAAGCAATATCGGATATATTGTCTCTGGTAAGGGCATGAAATACGATGATCTCATCAATACGGTTGATAAACTCTGGTTTGAAGAGATGTTTCACCTCTTCCATAACTCCCTCTTTCATCCGCTTGTGATCCTGTTCTGCATCTTCGCTGGAAAGAAAACCGAGGGTTTTGGGAGAAATGATCCGGTTCGCCCCAGCATTCGAGGTCATAATGATGATCGTATTCTTAAAATCCACCCGGCGTCCCTGGGAATCTGTCAGATGTCCGTCCTCTAAGATCTGCAGCAGCATATTGAACACATCCGGATGGGCTTTCTCGATCTCATCAAACAGCAGCACAGAATAAGGCTTCTGACGCACCTTTTCACTGAGCTGCCCCCCTTCTTCATAACCCACATATCCCGGGGGGGAACCTACCATTTTGGAGACGCTCTGCTTTTCCATATATTCTGACATATCGATGCGTATCATGTCTTTTTCCGAGCCAAATACCGCCTCCGCCAGCGCCTTGGAAAGTTCTGTTTTTCCCACTCCTGTAGGACCAAGAAACAAAAAGCTGCCGATAGGCCGTTTTGGATCTTTCAGACCAACCCGTCCCCGGCGCACAGCACGGGAAACTGCCTCTACCGCCTCATTTTGCCCTACCACACGTTCATGCAGGATAGTTTCCATCTTCTGGAGACGCTTTGTCTCGTCCTTTGCCAGCCGGCTCACCGGGATCTTCGTCCATGCTGATACGACCTCGGCAATCTGCTGTGCTGAAAGCACCTGATCTTTCTTCTGCTTTTTCTGCCATTTCTTTATTTCTTTATCCAGCTCTTCCCTGGTGTCCTTTTCTTCGGCATGGATCTGCAGCACCAGCTCCATATCACCCTTTATCAAAGCTTTTTCCTTGGAATGCTCCAGTTCTTTGAGCTTTTCCTCCAGCTCCGCTGAAGCCCGCCCCTTTTTCACAGCTTGTGCCAGCCGGAGTTTTGCCGCCGCTTCATCCATCAGATCTATGGCTTTATCCGGCAGATAGCGATCGTTGATGTAACGGTCGGATAATTTGGCTGCTGCTTCCAGCGCCTCATCACTGATCTTGATCCGGTGGAAGCTTTCATAACGTCCTCTGAGCCCCCGAAGCATACTGATGGTCTGTACTACCGTCGGCTCTTCGATAACCACTGGCTGGAACCTTCGCTCCAGTGCCGCATCTTTTTCCACCCTTTTGCGGTATTCCTCTCTGGTTGTGGCGCCGATCACCTGGATCTCTCCTCTGGAAAGCGCCGGTTTCAGTATATTGGAGGCGTCGATGGCGCCCTCTGCTCCTCCAGCTCCGATCACGGTGTGAAGTTCATCGATAAATAATATAATATTTCCTGTAGAGACAGCTTCCTTTACAGCACGCTTGATCCTGTCCTCAAATTCGCCCCGGTATTTGGAGCCTGCCACCATTCCCGACAGATCCAGGGAAAGAATACGTTTTCCTGCCATGGTCTCCGGCACAGAGTTCTCGGCGATACGGATCGCCAGTCCCTCGGCAATGGCAGTCTTACCCACTCCCGGCTCTCCCACCATACAAGGATTATTCTTTGTCCGCCGGCTCAGGATCTCGATCACACTTGCGATCTCCTCATCCCGGTTAAACACAGGATCCAGACGCCCCTCTCTGGCATATTCCACCAGATCCCTGGAATACTGGTCCAGCATTGGCGTCTCTGATTTTCCCTTTTTTCCTGTATTCCGGTTCCCAGAGAGCTCAGCCTTAGCTGCATTCAGGTCTGCTCCCATCGTCAGGACCACATCTACAAACATTTTCTGGAGATTTGCTTCCAAAGTCCTTAATACCATGAGGCCGCCGGTATCCCTGGTCTTTAGTATCGCCAGAAAAATATGCTCGGTGCCGATACTGGAGTCCTCGTTTCTCTCTGCAATCTGCTCAGCAGACAGAATAATCTCTTCAAACCGGGGCGTGACATCGCAGTCCTTGCGCTTTACCTTTTCCACTGCAGCGCCGCCGGCCATATCTTCCAGGATCATCTCAATATCCTGCCGTATCACTCCATTTTCCTTTAATATTCTGGATGCCGTGCCGCTCACCGCGCTCAGGCCATAGAGAAGATGTTCCGTTCCAATGGCGGTAGTCCCTAGTTTTGCCGCAATCTCTCCTGCTTTCGTCAGGGCTCTTTCTGCACTTGCTGTAAAATCTCTCTTCACTGTCTCTACTCTCCATTTCTTTTATCAGAAATCCATATCATCCAATTCTCTTTTTCCCCTGCCAAGCTTTCTTCTCAAAACCATATTCAGGATCACGATCAGCAGTATAAGTATGATCACTGCCATACTGACCAGCGCCGCATAAAGCCAGGCTCCTGTCTTCGGTATTAATTCCTTTTCCTGGGCAACATTGCCTCCCTTATTGACCTTCTGGGTCATCGTCCCAGTATAACGCTGAACCGTCCGTTCCATCCGGTCATACTGGTAAAGCACTGGTTCTGTATCCGTCCCCTTCAGATACATTAAAAGATAATTATTATCCAGGTCATTTTCCATCGTATAAGCGGTGACATTTTTCCCCTCGAGATCCACTGAGGTTTTTACATAACCGGAAGGAAGGATGGAATCATCCTTCACATCCACCACCTGAAACTGGTACTGGTTCTGGATAAAGATCGATCCCTCTTTTTCATACACGGAAAAAGTAATATCGGATTTCCCCTTTTCCTGCTGCTCCCGGACCCGTGTCTCGGATTCACTCTCCTTGATCACTTTGAGCTTGTACACCCTCTTATCACCGGATTCTGCTGTCACTACGATCCTTACATCATTCTCACCCAGCAGCAGTTCTTCATTATTTTTTATCCTGACGGCGGCTTTGTTATGCGCCGCAACATAATTAAAATACAATAAATTCGTGTCACAGTCAACCTTTACGGTGTATTCCAGCACATTCGTATCAAATTTCGGCGTCATGGAAAGACAGTCAAAACGCAGGGACTTTAACTTATTATTTGTACTCAGGGAAGGCATCCCAGCAGGCACCGGCGCCGGTGTCACTGCAGCTGGATCCGGTGTTTCTTCACTGGTCTCAGGCTCTGCCACTGTCACTGTGACACGGTTCGACGAGACAGAAAAAGGATCACCCTCCAGATTTTTTACTGTCATTCTCTTTCCCATCTCTATAGCCCCTACTCCCGCCTTTAATGCCTTAAAGCGCAGTGAATAGGTACGCTTTTTAACCTCATCCTCATTTCCAGTGGACGAGATCTGAAGAATGCCATTCTCCCCGCTTACCTTGCTGCCTCCGCTGACAAACTCCATGATGGAAGCATCATAAAGCACCTTCATGTCTACATCGCTGAAAACCTCGGAGGAAGTTACACGACATACTACCGTAAATTCACTTCCAGCTGAAATCCCGGAAGTGCTGGCAGTAAATTCCACCATGGCACTCGCCGCCTGTGCCTCACCGGGTATCAGAAAAAGCCCCATAAAAAACACAAACAGCATAACCCCGAATACAATTCTTCTTTTCATAGATTACCTCATACTTTTTTATTGTGGTACCGGACAGTTTGACGCCGGCATATTTTCATAGACAGGAATCGAAAATACCAATGGTACCGAATCCAGCATACCATTGTAGGCGTTCTTCGTCTTCAGCGCTTCCGAATTCGCCGCCTCCACATTCGTCATGTATTGATGATTATAGGTATTGTTGGATGTCACGTTAAATTTCTGCAGATACCCGGTATTCTGTCCCCGGTTGATATAGTTGCTTCCAATGTACATAGCCCCTCCCACGATGGAACGGTAGCGGTTATTCCAT
>CAMXSH010000020.1 GCA_947246475.1 uncultured Roseburia sp. | reverse complement strand
ACAGGCACCGCATTCTTTAAAAGTCTGCGTTCGTGCTTATGCGTTCATTGTATCATATTCTGTAACTCCCCACAATTCTTTTTTTAAGGACAGATCCACACCAAATTCCGCAGCCCGGCGTGTTAGTCTGCCCCCGCCGGCTTTCTTGACTTTCCCTGGCTCATATGATATGATTTTTATGATTTTTAGCCTTTTTTACGGTCTGGAGAGAATTATTTTCATGTGCAGGCGTACCTGCATATATTAGGAATAAGTTTAGAATCAAAGGTGCAGCAATACACCGGAATGGAGGATCACTATGTGCGGAATTATAGGATACGTCGGCTTTCTCGATGCAAAAAAGACGTTGATAGACGGACTGCAGACACTGGAATACCGTGGTTATGACAGCGCTGGTATTTCTTATTTTACGGATGATGGCATCCAGACAATAAAAACAATAGGAAAGGTCTCCGTATTACGGGAACTGGTCAAGGCGCAGGCAGATGATATCGTCTCCACCTGCGGCATCGGACACACCCGCTGGGCAACCCATGGCGGGGTATCGGATACCAACTCTCATCCCCATACAGCAGGGAAGGTAACTTTGATCCATAACGGGATCATTGAAAATTACCAGGAACTGCAGAGGGAACTGGAGGAAAAAGGAAAACACCCGGTATCCCAGACAGATTCAGAGATTGCAGCGATGGTCATCGATGACTGCTACCAGGGAGATCCAGAAGAAGCCATCCGTCTTGCCACGGGAAAACTTACAGGGGCATACGGTTTTTGTATTATGTTTGAGGATATCCCGGAAACGATCTACGCGGTGAGAAGCGGCAGCCCCCTGGTGGCAGCCCATACGGAAAAGGGATCCATCATCGCCTCCGACATGGTGGCACTGGTGAGCCATACAAAACACTATTTTGTACTGCAGGAAAACCATATTGCCAAGATCACCAAAGACGAAATACTGGTCAAAAATGAATATGGCGATCTGTATGGACCGACGATCCATCATATCAGCTGGGATGTGGGAGCAGCCAAAAAAGGCGGCTATGACTATTTTATGATGAAAGAAATCCATGAACAGCCGGAAGCCCTCCGAAATACCATCACCCCAAGAGTCGTACATGGAATGCCCGATTTCTCCACCGACAATGTTCCAGATGAGATCTTTACCGGCATTCACCGCATCGTGATCACAGCCTGTGGTACTGCCATGCATGCTGGTCTTATCGGCAGAAATATGATCGAGCGCCTGGCAAGGATCCCGGTAACGGTAGAGATCGCTTCGGAATTCCGATATCAAAACCCGATTATAGACCAGCATACATTACTTATTACAATCTCCCAGTCCGGAGAAACCGCTGACACACTCGCAGCACTGAAACTTGGAAAAACAAAGGGTGCGAAAACTCTCTCTGTCGTAAATGTAAAAGGATCCTCCATCGCCAGAGAAAGTGATTATGTACTTTATACCCATGCAGGCCCGGAAATCGCAGTGGCGAGCACGAAAGCCTATACCGTACAGCTTTCCCTGATGTACCTCATCGCATTCCGCCTCGCCTATGTCACAAAGAACATCTCTGAGGAGGAAACCAGAGGATATGTGGAAAATCTAATGGGCATTGCAGACAAAGTAGAGGATGCACTGTCCTACGATTCCCAGATTGAAAACATTTCCAAGCGCCTTACCCTCTCGGATCATATCTTTTTTATCGGCAGAGGGCTGGACTACGCTCTTTCCTGTGAGGGATCTCTCAAGTTAAAAGAGATCAGTTATATTCACTCGGAAGCCTATGCCGCCGGGGAACTCAAACACGGAACGATCTCCCTGATCACCGATAATGTTCCCGTGGTCGCCCTCGCCACCCAGCCGGACGTCTATGCGAAGGTGATCTCCAATGTTCAGGAGGTGCGCTCCCGTGGCGCCAGAGTCATCCTGATCACGGATATCAATGCCTCCGTGGATGCCAGCCTGTGCGACCACCAGGTCGTACTCCCGGAAACTTCTCCACTGTTTACTCCTTTTGTATCGGCCGTGGTACTTCAGTATCTCGCCTACTATGTATCTGTGGAAAAGGGGCTGAATGTAGATCAGCCGAGAAATCTTGCGAAGTCTGTAACGGTAGAATAGATGATGAAAAGGGCTGGCTGAAAACCGCAGCCCTATAAAAAACACTTCGTGTTTTTCGCTCCGCAGATGTCAAGTTCTCCTATGAAATGAGGGGCTGGTCATCCGCTGACCAGCCCCTCTTCTCACATCTTATTGCGTATCAACATGGGTGGTATAATAAAAACCGCAGAAGCGCCTTTGCTAAATCAGACTCATTATGCCTTTATATCAAAACTTCTTGCTGTAGAAGTAGCAGAAGACGTATTTATAAGGCTCTGTGTAACACTTTTTACATCAGTGCCAGTAGCAGTCACCGTAAATGTACCTGTTTCTCTGCCATCTGCCAGCTTTTCCGTCTGTTCCTTCCTTTCTGCCCATCTTTCTGCAGCCTTTCTTTCCTCTGCCCTTTTCACCTTGCGCCTCTTAGCAGCCTTTTTCTCTGCCGCTTTTTCCTCCTGTGCCTTTCTTTTAGCATTTTCTCTGGCTATTTTCCCGTCTGGATCATTTGTTCCAGATGAGATGCAGGTTATATTTCCGTTAGCATCTATCTGATAACTCAGACTTGTCAAAGTCCCAAGACTTCCATTTACTGCCATTTTCGCACAATCTGGAATAACCGCCAGATTTTCCTCCAGATATTTCGCCTTTTCCGGGTCATCCATACACTTTTTCAAAAATGCACTGGATACGGATACCGTTGTCGGCACACCCTGCATTGAAGTTGTCCCTGTATTCATATAGCTGTATTTATCCTGCAAATATTTAGAATAATCGTTTACCGTACTAAAACCCGTTTTAATCTGCTCTGTTCTGGTTACGCCGGGAGTCGATGTTTTCAATTCCACCGTACTGGTTATCACCTTATTTTCCTTTTTGCTCCCACTCTCTTTTGCACTGTCTGCTTTTTTTGTAGTATTTGTGTAACCTGCAGCATAACTGCCCACAATCTCCATTGACATAATTTTGCCCTCCTATGATAAATATTTCATTTCTCTTTCTTTTGTCTCCTGCTGTTGCAGCATAACTTTTACATAGAAAATATCCTTTTTCACTTTTATATTTACCCCACCATAATATCGCTCTGCTATATCATGCACATTTTTAAGACCAATCCCATGCTCTGTAACAATCTCAGGACGGGCACTCTGTTTTGTCGTACGTGGAAGCGAACTTTCTTTTTCCATTGACACAATGCCATCAAAACTGTTCTCCACTGTGAGCAGCAGGAATTGTTTCCTTTTCTTTAGAGCAAGGCGTATAAAACCTTTTCCCTGTTCCAGTTTCTCACAGGCCTCTATGGCATTATCCAGAAGATTATCCAGGATAATACCCAGATCGAATACAGGGATTTCTCCATCATAATGGAAATCAGCTTCAAACTGAATGCCCACTTTCTCTGCCTTGCGCCATTTGTCATTAATAATGACATCCGTTACCGCATTCCCTGTTGCATACTTATATTCTAATGCCTGCATAGACGCATCCATTTTCTGGACATACTCGTCTATCTCCCCATACTGCCCAATCTCCGCCAGCCCCTTGATATTTGCCATGTGGTTTTTCATCTCATGCCTTACCTTGCGGATACTGCCATAAAAATTCTCTGCTTCTTCCAGCCGCTGTCGCAGTGCCTTAACCTGCTGTTCCTCCACAAAATGTTTCTGTCTATCGGCAAATAGAACCCTGTATCTTTGCCAGAAATAAACTAATGCTGTTTCCCCTGCATAAATAAGCACAGCTATCATTGGAATCTTCCAGAGCAAATCCGGTCTTTCTTCAAATAAAATAAAAACACCTGTGTCTATTCTTACAACAAGCAGGTTGTTTACCATACTTGCCATCATACTTCCCACAAAGTTCAGAATAGAAAGCATGATAACATCCTGCCACATCATTATTACCATTCCTTTTATAAGCCTGCAGAAAACAACAGCCATCACTACAAATAATGCTGTATAAAAGAAAACGGTTAAAGATATACCCACTACCATGCTATGGTACACCTGCTGTTCATAACCATCCTGCAAACCATCCAGACTTTCCATCCGTGCACTTGTCAGTTTCATATAAATGCTGTTTGCAATCAGAAAACTTAAGCAGTGGAAATTATAAAAAGCAAGCATTGTAAAGACCACTTTACCACTCTGTTTTTTATGGCTTATTCCACTGTACCCCATTACCAAAACGACGGATACGGCATATCGAATCCATGAAGCCCATGGCAGAAACCATATTCCTATATTGGTAAAGAAAAACAAACCTGCCGCAATGCCATCTCGTTTCTCTTTTTCTGCACCAAAAACTGCCGCCCACAAAACGATGAACATTATGACCTGTACAGCAATTTTAATCACTTCTGATATATTGCTTACTAATTCAAACTGTGATTGGCTCATTGACCTTCCTCCGAAATGTATTCCATATATGCCTGCACAAAACTATTATACTTATACCTTGAAAGCAAGAGCTTATCTCCATTTTCCATTTTTACCTCGGTTCTGTCATAGCTGTCCACATAAAGAAGATTAACCAGGTATCCTCTGTGTACCCGATAAAACTGACCTGCCAGTTCCTTCTCCAAATCCCCAATCTTCCCATAAAATTTCAGCCTTCCTTTTCTAAGACACAGCACAATATTATGATTTTGGCTCTCTATATAATAAATATCTTGAAACGGTATTACTGTACTCTCACCTGCATGCTGAATCACAAGTTTCTTCCTGCGTTTCTCCTCCGATACAACCTGCCCAGAAGAAATATGCCTTACTGCCCGGCTGAACACCTCTGCAAATTTTTGTTCATCCACAGGTTTTACAAGATACTGGAATGCTCCTACATCAAATGCTTCATAAACATATTTTTCATAACCTGTGACAAATATGATAACTGGCTGCCTGCAGGTATCCATGCCCCGGATATGCCTTGCCAGCCCCATACCATCCATGTCCGTATCAGGACCTCCCATATCAATGTCCAAAAATATCAAATCATACTCTTTACCGTCTGCCAAATATTCTTCAGCAACAGTAAATTCCATAATGCTGCATTCAATACCTTGTTTTTTAATGAGCGAAACAAGATAGGCCCTTATATTTTTTTCATCATCGCACACTGCAATTTTTACCGTACCTATCACCTCCAGTTCTCATCTAACTTATCGGATAAATTATAGGAATTTCTAATGCCCACTTCGTGAATGGTTAATCTAGTTACGTGAATCGCAGCTTTTATCATTTTGTATGCTATTAAATGTATCATCAAGTATTGCTGTGGTCTGTCAGATCCTGCGGAATTGCTCTGCAAAATTGAAAACTTTCCTATTCATATAAAAAGGCTGCAGACCAGTACGTCTGATACTGATCCACAGCCTGTTTTGGTGCTAATATACTAATATACTACCACTGGCGTTCCAATGCTTATCTCATCATATAATTTTCCCGCAAAGTCATAGGGCAGATTTACACAGCCATGGGAACCGCCGGTCTTATAAATATCGCCGCCGAACTTATTGCGCCAGGTTGCATCGTGCAGTCCCTGTCCATCCCAGTTAAACGGCATCCAGTAATGTACAAAGGAACGGTATCCCTGTACTGCCATCGTTCCCAGATAACGGTCACGCTGTTTTCCATAGATCCGGTGAACTCCGACTGTAGTTTTCCGGTCTTTGGTGAGCTTTCCTGTCACCGTCTTCGAATCAAGTTTCAATTTACCATTCTTATAGAACCAGACATGCTGTCTCTTAATGCTGATCTCAATATACGTATCTCCGATGTCATCCTCACCGTGCTGTGCCGCAATATTCCGGTATACTGGTTCAACGTTTTTACTCTTCTTATTTTTCAAAAGCTTCTTTAACTGCTTCACTGTATCGTCTTCATTGATCCACCATCCCATAATCCCGCCATGGATCTTAACGGTGCCATCCTTGGTGGTCTTAAACTTCCTGGTTTTATTAAATGTGTTATATTTTTGACCCATACGACGCACAAAATTATTCACCCATTTGGTCTTTAGCGTAAGTACTGCAGTATCAGGATTGTAGACCAGATATTTTTTTAATTTATCCCAGTCAATGACCTCACTGTCTTCACCAAACTGGTAGACAATCTTCATTGCCTTATAGGTAGAGATTTCTTCTACCGTCTTGACTATATTTTCACTCTCTTTTGTAAATTTGGGCTGAATGTAATAATCTTCCAGCTTATAATCCAGTTTCAAACCTGTATTTACGCCCTCTTTGATATTATGGATAAGTTCATCAAAATTTACCTGATCTCCAAATACTTCAGGCACAAGCTGAAACTCTTCATCTATATATGCGTCTTTCGTCTTGGTGGTTTCTGGGGGAAGGGCACGCTGTAAAATGCTGCGCAGTTTCTCCTCATCCACCGTAGACTGTGCCGGCTTCACCTGAAAATCTTTTTCCTGCCCCAGCAGATACTCCGCGAAAGTCAGGTTATCTTTGCACTCAACCACCTCGTCCCTGGAAAATTCACGGGTCACGGCATCCGATATATCAATATCATGTACCTTTCCATCTTTGGAAAACTGTACAGTGAATCCCCTGGACTCATTCATGACAGCAACTGCTTCTTCCACTGTCATAGAACTGACATCTGTATTGCTGATATATGTTTTTCTTCCAAACTGACCAAAAAAATACTCCCGGCTATTAAAAAAGAATAATCCAACAAGGCATAAGAATGCTACACCCGCGATTATTCCAGCGATTACTAAAACTTTCTTGTTCTTCATAACGAACATATCCACCTTTCATATCCCTGTCTCGTCAAGTATATCACCTAAAAAAAAATATTTCAAGTCCTTCAACGATATATTTTATTACAATATAATGCAAAAATATTCTATAAATATGGCAAAATAATATTTTTCTTTGTCTATCTATTTTCAAACAGATTTACTAGAAAATAATAGCAAAAATTTGATATTTCCTGCAGTTCATTTTATAATTTATATTACAGTTGTAGAATATAAAGGAGGATTCAAAAATGAAAGCATTGCCACGGATTTCAGAAACAGAATTTGAAGTGATGATAGAGTCCTAAAGCAATACAAACTAGATAGAAATACAAGTGCTGTCATAGATCTTCTGCCCTTTGATATTACATTTGTAAGAATTTTTATGCCACAATACTCATTATTAATTTCTGAAAGGATTGATAAAATCTCACGTCATCATCTTCAGTACGTTTTTTCGGTCCCTTCAAATGATTTTTTCCAGAAGCCCTTCTTGCTTTTTTCCCTAAATGCCGTTCCATAAGCAATTGGTCTATATTTTCATCAGTATACCATTTTCCAGAATGATGTATCGCATATGCTCCCTTTCCAAGAGCCATTGCCGCCACACCATAATCCTGGGTTACAACAATGTCATCCTTTTTGCAAAGATTTATCAAGGCAAAATCTACGGCATCCGCCCCGGCCCCGATGATCTTCACCTCACTGTAATGGGAATTCAGTACATGATTCGTGTCGCATAAAAGCATAACCTCAATTTCATATTCCTCAGCCACCTGCTCCACAATGGATACTACCGGGCAGGCGTCCGCATCTACATAAATTTTCATACACAAAATCCCCCTTTTCATGCAAATTATACTACACCTTCGATCTTTACGCAAGGCTGGCATAATGAAAATTCCTGCCTGAAAGAAAAAACTGACATCTGTAATAAACAAATGTCAGCAGTTATTGGGGAACTATGTCACCCTCTGTAAGCGGAGACGGTGGGATTCGAACCCACGTGCCCGTGAAGGCAAAACGATTTCGAGTCGTTCTCGTTATGACCACTTCGATACGTCTCCAGTTCAGCCCGACGCCGTCGAACTTTGATGCTGCCTAACAGCACCTATATATTTTTACCATTTTTTCACGCTTTTGTCAATGCTTTTACAAGAAAGAATTCTGCCACCAGCCGCTCCCCCAGCCTGCCGGTTTTAAACCGTTCTTCATAATCTGCCCGCTCCTCCAGCAGCTGGTGCAGCGTTTTTTTAGAAAAATGTTTTGCCTGGCTCTTATACTTTTTCACGGTAAAATAGGGAATCCCTGCCTTTTTTGCAATATCCCTGTCGGGCAGGCTCCCTCCGATCTCTTTCATCTGGATCAGTATGTTAATATGCCTTCCCAGCAGATGCAGAATGACAAGAGGCGGCTCCTTCAGTTCCAGCAGGTCACCGTACAGCCGGAATACCTTTTCCTGCTCCCCGGCGATCACTGAATCGATCATATCAAAAATCTTTCCCACCACCTGACCAGAACAGATGGCATCCACGTCCGCAACCGTTATTTCCTCCCGGTCTCCTACATATCCGATCAGCTTGTCCAGTTCATTCACGATACCATCCATCTGAAAACCGATTTTTGAGATCAAATACTCCGCCGTTCTTTTGGAGATACTCTTTCCATTGCTTTTAAGATAGCGCGCCATCCAGGGAAGCAGCTCTCTTTCCTGCTGGAGAGCACATTCTGTCACACAGCCGTTCTTCTGTATCCATTTATAGAGGCGGTTTCTTTTATCCACCTTTTTTTCCACAAACACTACATATGTAGTATCAGGAAAGCTCTCCAGCAGATCCGCCATCTCACTGGATGATTTAAACAATTCCGTATTTTCCATAAGTATCAGACGCTTTTCGGCAAAAAAAGGCAGCGTGCTTCCGAGAGAGCTAACTTCCTCCAGGGGGAATCCATTTCCCTCAAAAGATGAGACATTCATGTCATCCCCCTCCTGGGACAGCATTGTTTTCAGTTTATTTTTATAATACCGGACCATGTAGGGCTCTTCTCCATAGATCAAATGAAACCGGGACAAATCACCGGATTTGATCTGTTCTGCAATCGTCTTCAAAGCTTCTGCCTCCTGTCTGCAAATTGCAAGTACTGTTTTTATAAATAAATTCTTTCCAATAATCTCCTGAATCTTTTTTTGATTCTTTTAATGCAACATGATTTCCGTCCCATAATTGAACAGCGTTTTTTCCTGCTGCCGTCCAACTGTTTCGATAAGCAATAAGTCCTGCATTCTTTTTAAATACAAATGTATATATACTATTGGTATCTGAAAAGTCGGGTTTCACATACCAGGACTTATACTGCCTGATGTTTTTATCCCTTCCGCACACAGAAATTTCCTCATGATCGCCGGATTCATCATCTGAGAGAACATCTTTCTTTTCATTTTCCTGGCAGACAATATGGATATAATCTTTTGGAAGTACTCCCTCTTCACAAAAAGCCTTCTTTTCTTCTGCTGGCATTTCAGGCATACTATACCAGTATATGATATCATCCTGAATCAGGAAATAATAAAAATCCAGGCACTCATCTGGCATCGGATACCTTCCATCTGAATCGTAGGAATCATATTCAACCCGCTTAAACGTAATATGCCATATCTCACCCTTTTCTCCTGAACTTTCCTTTTTTACGTAAACTGTTGTTTGCTTTTCTAACAACTCGGAAAAATAATAACGTCCCTCAAAAAGGATTTCCTGATCTGAGCTATATGGAAAATATGGATTCCAGTTTTTCTTTTGTGGCTTCTCTGTAACAGTTATATTTTCCCTGTTTTCAGAAACATCCGGTTTTGCCGGTTCATTCTTATATTCTCCCCCGCAGCCCCACGCAGACAGTACACAAAAGGCAATAACACCGATATAAACAACTGCCCTTAATGTACTATTCTTCATAATTCCACCTGCTTCCATCTTTTTAATCATCCATCTTCACCATTACAATGCTGCCTCGTCCATTATAGTATACTCCGTTTTTGACCTCCTGTCACCACCAATTTATTTCTCACTTCGTCACTTTTCCCGGAATCCATAGACCCTCTTTCCTGAGCGCCATTCCGCAAACACAGCCCCGCATTCCATGGTATTACGGATCCGCACGCTGGCAGCCCTAAGTTTCTTTACCGTCTCTGGGGAGGGATGTCCATACCGGTTCTTTTTTCCCGCAGAGATTACTGCATACCGGGGTGACACCATCGCAAGAAATTCCTGGGAAGTAGAAGTTTTTGAGCCATGGTGCCCCACTTTCAGCAGATCATAACCACCCCGCAGTGTACCTACCGCATTTTCACCCTCCTGTTCCAGATCCCCTGTTACTAAAATCCTCAGATCCCGGTATGTAATGTCCAGGGTCAGGGAATAATCGTTCTCACTCTCCCATTCATAATCCGGGGCTGGATGGACGCAGCGGATACGCAGTGCCTGGCAGGACAGCAGGTCTCCCTTTTTCATTTTATTACCTTTTATATTATATGACTTAAAACTGCGGCATAGCATTTTATATCCCGCATCTATCTTTTGTATTTCGGGCATAATTATTTTTTCGATTCTTATGTCCCAATTTTTCTGATTTGCTGCCAGCTCCAGGATTCCATTCGTGTGGTCGGCATCGCTGTGGGTAATAAATACAGCATCGATCCGGCTCCTTCCATAGTATTTAAGGCTTCTGGAGATCACATATTTCCCCACCTCTTTTTCGGAAGTACTGCCACCGTCGATCAGATAGGTTTTCTCCCCACACAGGATCACAGCACAATCCCCCTGCCCCACATCCAGCTGGATATACAAAAAAGGAATACTGGGTGGAAAAAGCAAAAGGATTCCAGCCAGCAGCATACCAGCGATTAAGATAGTCCATTTTTTATCCCATTTCACATACAGAAAGATCCCACCTGCAAGAATCACATAATAAAACAAGATTAATCCTGGCGCCGGGCGTCCGGTCACGACACTACAGCCCGGAAGTTCCTCCACTGCCAGACAAACCATTTCATAAAAACGAAGAATATAATGAACTGTAGAAAGAAGAAAGCCCCCTGCCGCCTTCCAGAAGAATGATAGAACGCAGCCGAATACACCTGCTCCCACCAGCAGGGAAAGTAAGGGAAGAACCACAAGATTTGCCAGAACGGCATAGGGTGATATTTCATAAAAAAACCAGAGCATAACCGGCATGGTAACCAGAAATACAGAGATAGAAGACAACACCGCCTGCAGCATCTTTCCCCAAAATCCATTTTTCTTAAAATAAGGACTGAGTTTTTCCATCACCGGAGAGAACAGGACAATTCCGGCTATGGCTGTATAGGAAAGAATAAATCCACACTGGAACAGCTGGAGTGGCTGCTGTATTAACGTGATGATCCCGCTGAGGGCCATCGCCGAAAGTGCATCATAACACCGTCCAGTATACCTGGCTAAAAGCCCGCAGACCATCATCAGCACAGCCCGTTCTGTCGCCACCGGAAAGCCGGTAAACTGCCCGTATAAAAATAGAAATACCACCGTAACCACCACGGCCTTTCTCATAGGAAGACAGTAACTGCGTAGAAAAAAGAACAGTCCAGCGCCTAAAAGTGACACATGAAGCCCCGAGATCGCCAGCAGATGACCAATGCCTGTTTTCTGGAACTGCTCTTTCCTGTCCTCCGGAAGATAAGATTTTTCTCCCAGAATCATAGCGCCGAGCACACCAGCATCCCGCTCTTCCATCACCTCCAGAAGCTGTTCCATCGCCTGCTGGCGCAACAGAAATAAGCCCTGCTGGAAAAAATCAAGGCGGTCATCGACAATCTCCAGGGAATCGGCAAAAATTTTTGCATTTATCCCCTGGCTTTTATAATACAAGTTTTCATCAAAACCGCCAGGATTTGATACAGCTTGAAAGGTAGAATATACTCCCTGGATATGAATTGTATTTCCGATCTTGGAATTTGAAAATAGATGTTTATCAGAAAAATCATAGACGATACACAGATCTGCGAGAATTTCCCTGCCTGTATCCTTACGTTTTGCCTTTACATCCGATAGTACCAGCATTTTTCCGGATGTCCCGATGCGTATCTCACCTACACGCCCCACGCATTCTACCGGGATGTCTTCCTGCGGGGGGCTCTCTTCTCTGCCAGATATATGATACCAAACACCAATAAACAATATCTGCAATAAAAAAACGACAAACAACGGTCTGCGAAACATGTTCCTCCTCACCCCTTACTGCCTCCGCTTACCAAATCGAGATTCCGCTCAAAAGGGATATTAAATTTTTTTGTGTCCCCATAGGTCTTTTTCTGCTCTCCGTCAATGGTAAACTGTACTTTATTAACATCTGAAAGTTCACACAGCGTATTGACAATACTATATATCACAATCTCACTCTTTATTTCTGTCTGAATATTTTGAAACTCCCTGCTAAAATCTACGTAACACACGTTATCCCGGATCGTCAGGGAATTCAGCGTGGTACCGTCGGGAATCGTCTGCTTGAGGTCTGAAGTATTCACATCCTCTAATTCTTCCGGTCCATTCAGAAGCTGCTGGATCAAAAGCCTTGCCAGCGGCACCGTCATATCATGGGTAAGTTTGGAATTCACTTCCTTCATTCCCATTCCAGAGTTATCTGAAAAATACAGTGTCACATATTTATCCTGTGTATCGCCGTCCCCTCCGATAGAGTCCAGAAAAGAAAGGGAACTCATGACTCCCACAGGCTCACCGTCGATCAGCAGGGAAATATCATCCACAAAAAACTCCACATATTCTACTCCTTCAACCTGACATAGCGTCTTTACAATGGCCGCCCGCTGAAGCACCTCTTCAATTCCATGCAAATTTTTGTAAGCTGTTGAAAAATATAGAGACAGCTGTTTTTCCTTGATCTGAAAATCACGGATATCCACGTTCTTATACTTATCCAGCAGTTCCTCCACAATGCCCACTGTATCCTCATATTCCGCCTGAACCTCATACAGTGTTTTCCTCAATCCGCTTCCGTCTTCTTCTACCTGGTATAGAATAAATTTCCCCTCCTGTACATCTGGCTGGCTTTTCCCACAGCTGTACAAAAACAAACTAATCAAAATCATACCCAGGATATATTTCACAAATCTCATGCTGTCCCTCATTTCTTCCTGTTTTACCAGATCACGCCTGATAGGTCAACGGAATGCGGATGGCAAATGTCGTTCCCTGTTTTTCCACACTGTGTACCTTAATGGAACCACGGTGCAGAAGAACCGCATTTCTCGTTATGGCAAGACCGAGGCCGTTTCCTCCCGTCTCCCTGGATCGAGCCTTATCCACCCGGTAAAAACGCTCAAAAATATGGTCCTGCAGTTCTTCTGGTATCCCCACGCCAGAATCCGATACCCTTACATAAAAAAATTTATGATCGGCATTCAGCGTGACCTTGACCCAGCCATTGTCAAAATTATATTTCACGGCATTTTCAATAATATTAGAAATCGCCATTCCCAGTTTCACACTGTCGATCTGCGCCGAAACAGGACGCACACTCTCAAATATAATCTCAATGTTGCGCTGAGCGGCAATAGGATTGATTCCTTTGAGAATCCCTTCCAGAAATTCATTGATATTAACTTCTTCAATATTGATCTGGACAGCTGATTTGTCCAGTTTGACAAGGGATAACAGATCGTTTACGATTTTATTCATTCTCTCCAGTTCCTGGTTGATATCCACCATAAATTCTTTGTAAAGCTCCACCGGAACCTCTTCCTGCATGGTCAATGACTCTGCCAGAACCTTGATGGAGGTGATAGGCGTCTTCAGCTCATGGGATACATTGGATACAAATTCCTTTCTGGAATCTTCCATGCTCTGAACAGCAGTCAGCATAAAATTCACCGCTTCGGAGATATTTGCCACCTCCAAATTGTCCTGGACTTCCATTTTCTCACTAAAATCCCCGGAACCGATGTGCCGGATGGAATCTACAGCTTTTTTCATCGGCTTTACCAGCTTTCCGGACAGGAACCAGGATATTACAATGATGATAACAGAAAACAGAAGAATGACAGAAAACGTGACAGTGCGGATGTTATCATACAGTGTATTGATGGACTGAAAAGAAAAATTCATTACCACCACACCATTCACAGTCATTTCATCACTTCCCATAATGGGTACAAAAATCTCTACGTTGTCGTTGTACTGGTTTACTATTTTGACAGCATCCCTTCTGAAACATTTTATCACTTCCGGAAGCACAACGATCTCTCCTTCTTCCAATCCATAAGTATCCCGAAGCACCTTTAGTTTGGAATCCACGATCAGGATCCTTCCATCGTACATATCCGACACCTGGGAAAGCTCCGCATTCACCTCATTTTTTCGGTCACTTGTCATATAACCAGAGCTTACGATAAGATTCGAGATCACACTTCCCCTGACCTGGATCTCAGATACCCGCTGGCTGATATTTCTCGCCCGGTACGTATTCAGGAATATAAGGGAAAATATAATAAGCGGCACGACGCCGATAAGGATAAGCACACCCATACTCTGGATGTGCAGACTTTTCACTACATTCAGTTTTTCTCTAAGCTTGGAAATAATAGCCAACACCCCATTTTGTATGTATATATTTCGGATCACTTGGCGTTGATTCGATTTTCTCCCTCAGACGGCGCACGTGGACATCCACAGTACGGACATCCCCCAGATACTCATATCCCCACACGTCATTTAACAGCTTTTCCCGGCTGTAGACCTTATTGGGATTATGAATAAGAAGCTCCAGCAGATCAAATTCTTTAACCGTAAGATTGACCTCTTTATTCTCAATAAACACACGGCGGCTGTCCACATCAACTTTCATGTTTCCAAAGGTATAAATAGAAGAATTCTCCACAGGCTTTTCCTCTTTTTTGCTGCTCCTCCTCATGATCGCCTTAATCCTCGCCTTTACCTCCAGAATATTAAAAGGCTTGGTGATATAATCATCCGCACCATATTCCAGTCCCAGGATTTTATCCATATCATCTCCCTTTGCCGTCAGCATGATGATTGGCACATCCGAATATTCCCGAATCTGCTGGCACACTTCAAACCCTGTAAACTTAGGCAGCATAACATCCAGAAGTATTACATCGTACTTCTTTTCCGCCGCTGCATTTAAAGCCTCTTCTCCATCATAGGCACAATCGACTTCCATCCCATCCTGCTCCAGGCTAAACCGCAATCCCTTCACGATCAGCTTTTCATCATCCACTACCAGAACTCTCTTTGCCATTTCCCTGTTCTTCCTTTCAACAATACCTTTCCGCACTTCCTCGCAGTGCGTATTTCATTCCTTACGATACTTTGATCTGACTTTTAATCTTATCAAATACACCATTTTTAATCCCTGTTATATTCATAATATCTTCAATCTTTTTAAATTTCCCATGCTCTTCCCGGTAAGCAATAATCGCCATCGCTTTAGATTCCCCAATTCCGGAAAGGGTCATAAGCTGTTCCTTTCCGGCAGTATTTATATCCACCAGACTGGATATCTCCTGCTCCGGCTGTTCCTGCTCCAGAGGATTCTCTCCAGAAGCCTTTGTATCTCCCCTGTTCCTAATCACGATCTGGGTACCGTCCTCCACAATTTCTGCCTGATTGATCCCCGATGTGGAAGCATTTTTCTTAAATCCCCCTGCTTTTTCCACCACCTCGATCACCCTGGGCTTTTTCTCAAAAATGTAGACGCCCGGATTTTTCACTGCCCCGGTTATATGCACATATATCTTTCCCTCCGGCAGATCTGTTTTTTCCTCTTCTACAAAATCCGTCTCACTGCGAAAGATATCTGTTTCTTCTCTGCTGCCTTGATCCTTCTTCTGCCCTGTTAAAATCCATAAGACACCAAAGAGAACAACCGCTGCAGCCACTATTATATATTTGATCTGATTTTCTTTCATTGTCTTTCTCTCCCAATTTGCCCGCATGGGATAAAGACCAGAGTGCATACTCTAATTGTATCAATGAAATATATTTTTGACAACCACAAAATAACATTTTTCATATAAAGTCCATCCAGCGACTATAAGCCGTCCGTGCTTGCACGGAACGGGTTATAGACATTGGATGGGCTAACCGAATGAGTATGGAGAGCGGCAGCTCGCAATACGAATTCGGGAAGCTGACTGCGAGGGCCTCCGGCACGAGCAGGCAGCTTTATTTAATGAAACCAGGGTCCGGGTCCATCCAGCGGCTATAAGCCGTCCGTGCTTGCACGGAACGGGTTATAGACATTGGATGGGCTAACCGAATGAGTATGGAGAGCGACAGCCCGCAATACGAATTCGGGGAGCTGACTGCGAGGGCCTCCGGCACGAGCAGGCAGCGGGAGTGCCTATTTCCACTTAAAGGTAATGATCCCCGCTATGATCGCTGCCAGCCCGATCACCTTTCTCCACTCAAAGGGCTGCTTTTCTACGCCAAATAATCCCATCAGCTCAATGATGTATGCCACAACGATCTGTGCTGTTACAATAAATACCACCGCTCTCGCCGGACCACACTGGTTCATCGCCTGGATGACCGTGTACGTAATAAAAGCACCAATAGCACCGCCAAGAAGCATATATTTAGGCTGTACCCCCCACAGACTGCTGATGGATCCATCCTTTCCTGTCACCAGCCAGGCAGCCACGCAAACAACAAAAGCAGAAATCTGAACGAAAGCTGCTGCCAGCCAGATACTGCTTTGTTTTGTCACCTCTGAATTAAACACTCCCTGTACACTCATCAATGCACCAGAGATCAGTCCAATCACAATACCCCACATAAAAAAATGCCGTCCTTTCATAAATATGATGTCAGGAGCAAAAGTCAGTCTGCCCCCAACTGCTATCTTTTATTATGGGCATATTGAGGAAAAATATTCAATTAGCTCAATGGCGCCATCAAACCAGTCTGACAGCAAACACTGCTAAAGCAATTTGCCAAACCACACCACTAAGTCACTTATAGAGAGCATAATAATCGCTCTCCAGATTTTCTACATTTCGTGTAAGCCACAGTTTCACGTCATCCAATGCCTTATTATAAACTCTTTCTCCCAGCATTTCGATAAAAAAGTCAAGAATCATCTCAGAACCTATGATTCCCAGCTCCTCATCTCTTTCCTCTTTGAAAAAATAAATAATATCCTCCTGCATTTTTTTCTTTTCTTCTGGAGAAATACTGAGGATATTTCTCTGTGCTTCGTTTCTCATATTTATAACCTCGTCAATTCCAAACTTTAATTTCCAATTTTTGCAAATCCCAGCCCAACACTTTCATTAGTCTGCCTGGTTCAAACACTCCTACTCGTATTTCTTTAGTTTGTCAACAGGTCGAACTTAAAACAATCTCATCGAACTTCCCAGATTATATGCTTCCTCTAACGCTTTTGTCTCCTTAATGTCTCCCATTTCTTTAACTCCTCTTACAAGAACCATTCCAGCATCTTCCAAATGAAAGAAATTAAGTACAAGCTGATATTGTAACTTGATTGCATCAAACAATTCTGGTAATGTTGCAGCTCCCACCAGCAGCAATGCCAGTTTCTTTACCCTGAATTCATTTCTCATCGGTGTATGCAGCCTGTCAATTATTGCTTTTAATTCTGCACTAATCCCATAAAAATACACCGGAGAAGCGATGACTACCATATCTGCAGCCTTCAGCTTTTTATAAATTTCTGCCATATCGTCTTCCTGAAAACATTGATTTCCTTCCCTTGTAAAGCAAGAATTACAGCCAATACAGGGGTTCACTTTGTAATCAGAAACGGAAACGATCTCTACTGTATTATCTTTACTCGCTCCCTCTGCAAATGCCTGCGCAAGCAAATCTGTATTTCCACCTTTCCGCATACTGCCGACTAAAATAACGATTCTACTCATTTCTTTCATCCCCCCTGTGTACTAATAAATTTGTTCAGCAAAGAAGCATGGTTAAAAGGCACTTTCATTCATAATGTCCATAGTTTAAGACATTGCAGCCCAGCTCCCCATCTTTTACAAAAAAACTCGCCCCTGCAGCTTTTTTACCGTTTTCAAATACATCCACTGGAACCAGTGTAGCCCCAAAAGATCTTTTATAATATTTTTTACCATATTTGATCTTGACCTTCGCCTGTCGGGGTACCGAAAGAGCTTTACGGATTACTTTCTCTGTCAATACAGAAGAGTAATCGTTTTTCCCAATAACCGTAACCTTACATTTTACACATCTTTTTCCATAACTGGCTGTGACCACAGCCGTCCCCCTGGCAATCCCGGAAACAACACCTTCTGCTGATACGGACGCCACCTTTTTATTTGAGGATTTCCATAAGGTCTTTTTCTTGATTCCCTTCATCGTTAAAACTTTAGTCTGACCTGCCCTTACGGTCAGCTTCGACTTATTCAATCCATTTGTTTCAACTTTAGCACAGGCTGTTGCATGGGGAAAAAACAACACTGCCGAAAAGGATACTATGACAGAAATCCATCGCATATTACGAGCCAATATCTTACCATCGTCATAATAAACCATTGCTTTTTTCTCCCTTCTCTGGCGCCAGGTCTGGGTCCCTAGTACTTACTTCACTTTTACTTTGATTCTTTTCGCATATCCATTTCTGGCATAAACATAAATACTGCAGGAACCTTTTCCTACTGCCTTAATTTTTCCTTTTTTGGACACCGCAGCAATCTTATGATTGGTAGTTGCATAACGAAATTCCTTGGCATGTTCATCCGAAAGCTTCTTTTTGTTCCTGCTGACCAATACAGTCCCTGCCTTGATCGATGCAGTCCCGCCTTTTTTTAGATTATAAGAACTTTGCTTTACCTTAACTGCTTTCACATTTGTATACTTTGTATTCTTACTGCCCACGACATGGGCGGTTATGGTTTTGGCAAGTGTTACGTTTTTTCCTTCTTCCTGTTTGAAAGCAAGCACGTAAACTTTAAATACCTTTTTTAAATCCAGTTTTTTGCCATTGACCTTCTTTACCGTCAATTTTGTGGTCTTACCATTCTTTACGGATGTGATGGATTCTGCGCCAAAATCCTTGGAACAATACTGTACATAGACATCATATCCATCTGCACCGGGTACCTTTCCCCAGGATATTTTGATTTTTTTGCCTTTCTGACTAACCTTCAGCTTGGCGTTTAGCGCCATCTCCCTTTTTTTCTGTTCCTTCTTTTCCTGCTCAGTCAGCTCCCTTGGCGGCGTTGGCTGTACCGGTTGTGCCTGACCCACAGACGGTGTGGGCACAGCTGCCGGCGTTGGTTCCACAGTAGGTGCTGGTTCGACAGTCGGTGTCGGCGCTGCGGTAGGCGTTGGTTCCACAGTAGGTGCTGGTTCGACAGTCGGTGTCGGCATTATGGTAGGTGCCGGTTCTGCGGTCGGCGTCGGAGTTTTGGTCGGCGCCGGCGCTTCCGTAGGCATCGGTTCGGCGGTAGGTTCTGGCTCTGGGGACGGCGTTGGCTCTGGCGGTTCAGTTGCATCCCCCTCAACGGTTACCAGGATATCAATATCCTCCACAACCACATACTTATCCGTGTCCTGTGGAGTGTAGACCGCCTTAAACATATGGGGGCCTGCTGTCCCCACATCCAATGAAGGCTCCTCCCATGTAAACCCTTCCGGCAGTAGAACGTCAGCAAGGGTATTCCCTACAGCTGCTGTTAGATTTTGAGGAATGGTATAAGACGGAATCTTCTTCAACAAAAACCGGATTTTTGAATCTGCAAGCTTTCCACTCTGCACCGTTACATATGCCATTGTTACATCCGGCTGGATCAAAAGTTTTGTTCCGTCATCAGACAGACTACAGTTTTCATAACTCAATCCTCCCTTCAGTACATCGTTCTCATCCAGAACTCTTTTAACCAATTCCGGGAGTTCACTTTCCCGTCCTGCAGCAAAATTACCCGAAATAGAAATATCCTGCCGGTTTAAAATAAACTTTGTCTTCCCTTCAAGACCTGTAAAATCACAGATTTTATTCATAGTGAAATCAATACTGATGTCATCCCTTACATTGGCAAATTCCTGTAGGGAATTAATCCTGAGAGAGGATAGATCCAGGGAACCCAGCATCGGAAAACGTTCCGGGATCAATGCCAGCTTTGCAGGGTCTGTAAAAATATTCCGGCTGTTTCGATTTAAAATGCCGATTCCATCAATATGATGAACCTTTATTCCAAGATTAAGGTTCTGCAGACCGGATAGATTCTCCTTCCCCATATCAAGCAATACCGCCAAAGATTCATCCGTTAGTTTGTTATCTCCCAATGACAGGTCACTCAGTTCCCCCACATTCTTTATAAAACCAGGATCTGATATGCCGCAGTCATCCATCCACAGGAGAGTCAGATTCGGCAGTTTATCTCTGGTAAGGTTATCACAGGCGCCCTCAGCAGACAGATCATTTTTCGAAAGATTCAAAGATTTTAAATTTTCCAATGTCAGATCGGGAATCTTGTCAAGGCTGTCCTTGACAAGATACAGACCCGTCAGACTTTCTCTGTGATTAAGAATGGAAAGATCAACCCCGGTGAGATCACAGTCCTGCAGGCGTAGAGTTTCCAATTTCGTACAGCCACGGAGCAGCGTTTCAAGATGATCCCGGGAATCACTTTGTGTCATATCCACTCCCTTTAGATTGATCAATTTGATCTTCTCCGGCTTCAGCGTAATGGTCTGTTTTTCATCATCACTGTCGACCAATGCGCCCTGATTATTAAGTATGTTTGGTGCAAGGCAGTTTTTCAACTCATTATACATATTAGTACTGGCTATCGTTAAAGTCTGCTGAACATCCCCCTCCAGAGCATTTGACTGCCTCCAGGGCATCAGCGGATTAACAATGAGGGTTAGCATCAGCACAATGGATAAAATTTTTCTTTTTGTATTCATAATGTTTCTCCCTTTTAGTTTTAGTCTTAATACATTTAGGATACCATATTTTTCTAGACATTTCCATATAAAATCCTGCCGGGAATACAAAAATCCCTTGAAAACACCTTAATTTACAGAGTTCTCAAGGGATATACAGTGATCTGGACAGTGCGAATCAGTGCCATTGAGTTAGCTCGACGGCACCATATCACTTACTATTGATATAGTTCATCAGCCCCTCGGCTTTTATGATCTTCTGCATAAACTCCGGAAATGCCTGACCCTGGTAGGTCTGGCCTTTCGTCTTGTTCACAATCACGCCGCTGTCAAAGTCAATCTCTACCTCGTCGCCGGCTTCAATATTCTCGGAAGCTTCTTTGCACTCAATGATCGGCAGCCCGATATTGATGGCGTTGCGGTAAAAGATTCTGGCAAAGGTCTCTGCAATGACACAGCTCACCCCTGCTGCCTTGATCGAGATCGGTGCATGCTCCCTGGATGATCCGCAGCCGAAATTCTTCTCTGCCACGATGATATCACCCTTTTTTACGTTCTTTACAAAATCCTTATCAATATCTTCCATACAGTGGGTCGCAAGCTCCGCTG
Organism: uncultured Roseburia sp.; assembly: GCA_947246475.1. GTDB lineage: Bacteria > Bacillota > Clostridia > Lachnospirales > Lachnospiraceae > Eubacterium_F. The sequence continues at coordinate 16,560 of CAMXSH010000020.1, read as the reverse complement.
GATCGGAAGAATTTAGATAACGTGCCGGAATGATCACATCCGTATCCACATTATCCCCATATTTAAATACGTTTCCTAACGCTTTCACAGGTACGTACCTCCATTCTAAATCAATCATTCATTGCCAAGTTCAGATGGTTCCGATATTTTTCCGGTGACAGCACTTGCAGCTGCCACAGCCGGACTCGCCAGATATACCTCAGAATCCACATGTCCCATACGCCCCACAAAATTTCGGTTGGTGGTGGATACCGCGCGCTCACCAGCTGCCAGTATTCCCATATGCCCGCCAAGACATGGTCCACAAGTCGGCGTACTGACTACCGCGCCAGCCTTGATAAAGGTCTGCACCAGCCCCTCTTCGATCGCCTGAAGATAGATCGCCTGAGTGGCAGGGAAAATAATACAGCGGATGCCTTTTTTCACTTTTCTGCCCTCCAGCACTTTGGCGGCTGCACGCAGATCCCCAATACGTCCATTGGTACAGGAACCGATCACCACCTGGTCGATCTCTACCACACCCGACTCTTTTACAGTCTTTGTATTCTCCGGAAGATGTGGAAATGCCACCGTAGGCTCCAGAGTATCCAGATCAATGAGGATCTCCTCGTCATATTCTGCATCGGCATCCGGCTCATAAATGGTATATGGCTTGGTGGAATGCTCTTTCATATATTCAATGGTCTTTTCATCCACTGGGAAAATACCATTTTTTGCGCCAGCCTCGATCGCCATATTAGCGATAGAAAAACGGTCATCCATCGTAAGGCTCGCCACTCCCTCTCCGGCAAACTCCAGCGAACGGTACAAAGCGCCGTCCACACCGATCTTCCCGATGAGGTGAAGGATGACATCCTTGCCGCTCACCCATTTTTGAAGACTTCCCTTCAAAACAACTTTGATGGCAGAAGGAACCTTAAACCATGCCTTTCCAGTGATCATACCAGCTCCCATGTCTGTGCTTCCTACTCCTGTAGAAAACGCTCCCAAAGCCCCATAAGTACATGTATGTGAATCGGCACCGATACAGGTCTCACCTGCCACGATCAGTCCCTTTTCCGGGAGGAGGGCATGCTCGATCCCCATCTCTCCTACCTCAAAATAATTTGTGATCCCCTGTGCCTTTGCATAATCTCTGACACATTTGCAGTGCTCTGCGGACTTGATGTCCTTATTTGGTGTAAAATGATCTGGTACAAGGGCGATCTTATCCTTGTCAAACACCGTCTTTTTATTCAGCTTCTCCACCTCGTGGATCGCCACTGGTCCGGTAATATCGTTTGCCAGAACCATATCCAGATCTGCCTCGATCAGCTGGCCCGCCTTTACACTGTCTAAACCTGCATGGGCAGCCAATATTTTCTGGGTCATTGTCATTCCCATTATCCTCTCTCCTTTCGTTTCTTTTATCATGTATGATTGTAGCAGATAAATGAGGAAAAGTAAAATACCCCTTTTGCATACAAAACATAATTTGTAGTTATATCTCTTTTCTTTTTTATTCTTATATGATATAATAAAGCAAATCTGGAGGACATATCTTATGGAAAATTTATCCTATTATCATATTTTTTTTACGACGGCAAAAACTGGAAATATTTCCCGTGCTGCCGAAGAACTATTTATCAGCCAGCCGGCAGTGAGCAAAGCTATTAAAAATCTGGAACAGCAGCTAAATACCACCCTGTTCATCAGAACGTCCAGAGGAGTTTCCCTGACAAAGGAAGGCGCGCTTTTGTACCGGCATATCGCATCGGCATTTTCTTCCATCGAAGAAGGAGAACTCCAGCTCAAACGAAATCAGGAACTAGAAGTAGGACACCTCCATATCGGGGTCAGCACCACTCTCTGCAAACACATCATGCTCCCTCTCCTGCAGCGCTACATCCAGAAGAATCCCCATGTCGCCATTACCATCGACTGCATCTCATCGGCAGAAACCACTTCCAGGCTCTTAGAAAACAAACTGGATCTTGGGCTAGTGGCAGAGACAAATGCTGTGAGGCAGCTGACCTTTACTCCCCTGTCGCATCTGTCCTATACCTTCGTGGCATCCCCATCTTATCTGGACAACCTTAAACTCCGGGAAAAAGTGGATCACACCAGACACACCGGTCTGTTTTTCAAAGCAGCCACCCTTATGCTCATGGACGAAGGAAATATCTCCAGACAGCATGTGGAACATTATTTCCGGGATCATTCCATTGAGACCGGACAGATCTTAGAGACAAGCAACATGGAACTTCTGGTAGAATTTGCCAGGATTGGACTGGGTGTCGCCTGCGTGATCCGGGATATGGTTAAAACAGACATAAAAAACGGCACGCTGACCGAGATATCATTAGAACAAAATATCTCTCAGCGCACCGTTGGTTTTGCTTATTCACAGGAATCTTTCTTCAATCCCTCTGCTGAAAAATTCCGCCAGATGTTTCACGATATTACATCGTAACATCAAAAATTTCATACCAGGGGGTCTCTCCAGAAACTGCATTCCGGATTTTTTTCACCAGCCCATCGATGGAATCAGCCTTTACATAATTTGATTCTGTCTCCTGTTCCTTTTTGGCAGCCGCTTCTGCTTTGGCTTCTTTTCTCTCTGCTTCTTTTTTTGCCTCTGCTTTTTTCGCTTTGACCCGCTCTAACTGCTGGTTTCTGGACTCCGTAATCTTATCCAGTTCCGCAAAATAGGACACCTTGCCTTCTCTGTCAATGGAGATCCCAAAACTTTTTACCTGATCCGCATCCTTGCCCAGCTTTTCTTTCAGCTCTTCCAGGCGGTTTCCTGCCCCAGCAAGGATATCTTCATACTGCTTCCTTACATCCTCATCCGCAGCCATCGCCTCTAACGTCTCCGGATCGATCAGCACACTATATTCTTTCGTGCCCCGGCTCAGATATCTCTGGGCATCTGCATCCGAAGAATATGAACCCACAAAAAAATCCATATTGGAATATTTCTCTTTCAGCAGTTTCAGAAGTTCCTGGGCTTTCTTGCTCAGTTTCGCCTGACCTGCCGCCCCTGACTTAGCAGCCTCTGTTTTCTTCGCCTGGTACTGCTCTGCCTCATTAGAAGGCACATAGCTTTCTTTGGAAAGATCCCACAAACTGTCCTGCTCTTTTTTCCTATCTGCCGCTGTATTACTCCTCTCGCGGGATGTACGCTCATTCTTTTTTGCTGAGTATTGATACGTTTTCCCAGCCGTTCCTTGATCCTTTAATGGCATCCATGCATTATAACTCATTCTGACATGACTCCTTTCATGTGTATTTTATACAATATATCTCGGCAGACAGGCAGAAAAAGTTAACCTCTGGATGTTACTGGCAGAGTTTCTTTACAATGTCATTGATGACCTTCCCCTCTGCCTTGCCCTTTAAGTCACCCATAACAGCTTTCATAATCTGACCCATATTCTTCGTAGCCACCACATCGGCAAATTTTTCCCTGATATAGTTCTCCACTTCCTCACCAGACATCATCTGGGGCGCAAATTCAGCAATAATATCATATCTTGCCTGATACTCTGCCCGGAGCTCCGCTCGGTCATCGGGACAGGCGTCAATCTGCTCCTTCACCGTCTTCATTTCCTTCATCACCACTTTGGTGACGATGTCCTCCGATATATCATCCCGGCATCCCTCATCGATGGCAACCTTTTTCGCCGCGGATACCAGCGAAGATATAGCATCCTTTCTCACCTTATCTTTTGCCTTCATGGCAGCAATCATTTCTTTCTGTAAATCTGCAAACTGCATTTTTTCTCCTCCTTTTATCAAATTTTTCTCTCCCTCAAGGTCTGGCAGAATACCCGGTACGCCTTATCATACAGGAACCATCCCACCTGTCCCGCCAGCCACAGCACCGCCATACCCTGGAGAGAACTACTGGTGATCCCCCCCGGCAGCGTTCCGGCAAATAACAGGTTCTGAAAAAACAGGACCAGAGGGATATATATTATATTAAACAAGATCCAGTTATAAATCAACTGAACCTTCATTTTTTTCTTTATGTCCTGGACCCGGTTTCCCTTACAGAATATCAGCTCGCTGAGGAAAATGTAAATCCCCAGGCAGACATACAGGATCCAGTGAAATTTGTCCGGGTTCAGTATCACATCCAATAACGTACATGCCGCCAGCTGCATTCCTCCATAACGCAGTCCATACCGATGAATGGAAAAACCGATGAGATATGCTGCCAACGCCGTAAAAAACAAGGTATTCACCGATATAAAAGTACCCAGCATCTGTAGAAGGACACTGAACCCACAGAGCAGCGCCACTCCCGCCATTGCTTTTGTTTTATTTATATACATGAGCAAAGGTCGCCTCCCATACACTCGCAGAGGGTATCTGCACACCACAGGTCACAGCAGAAATTTCCGGTGCCGCAGGAATTATAGCTGCCGCCTCCGTAATTTCCGTAACCACCATAACCGCCATAGCCACCCCCGTAGCCTCCTCCAAAAGGACTTCCATAGCCGCCAAAAGAACCGAAACCACCGCCATTCTGCAGCTGCTGGTAATACTGACGAAATTCCATGTTATCCGGTTCGAGTTCCACTGCCTTTTTGGCATAATCCTGCGCCACTACGTTATTACCAAGCCCCATATTGGCCACCGAACTCAGATAATACCACCGTCCGCTGCGGTTGCCAATGCCATTCAGTACATTGATCGCCTCGTTATATCGTCTCGCACGGATATAATTGATCGCCGCCATCAGATGCTGGTCCTCCTCGGAATAAGACTGACTGCCTCCATAGCCGCCATAAGCACCTCCATACCCTCCGGAAGATCTGCCGGACCTCTCGTTGACGATCTGATTGTAGGCCTCCTGAATCTGTTTAAATTTCTCTGCCGCAGCCTCTGCATCCGCCGCTGAACTGCTGGCATAGGAATCTGGATGGTACTTTCGGCTCATATTCCGATACGCCCGTTTGATTTCACGGTCGCTGGCATTCCGGCTGACCCCCAGTATACTATATGGATCGCTTATCATCATTTTCTCCTCTCATCAAAGGGAGTTTCACTCCCTCGTATAAAATATTTCTAAGGATCGGTAAATCCTGTTCCAACGGAAGTTTTTCAAACTCTGCCACCGCCTGTCTTATCGTACCCTCTAACATTTGACGGAGGGACTCTTCAAAATCTTCTCTGTCTGTGCTCCCCCGAAAGGGATTAAAACTTCCCTTTTTCAGATCCTTCTCCAGATCCATAAAGGCATCTAAAAGGTAAATATATTTTCCCAGATAAAATCCAAAACCACGCAGGATGTCCTGAAACGCATCTTCCCGGTAGACAAACAGCTCTGACATAAGCTCGCCGAAAGGACGGCTGATGGCATCTGGTTCTGTGATTCCCTTTTGTTCCAGTTCTGCCAGCCTGCCCAGCTGTTCCTGGATCACTTTCGCCTGCCTTGGATACTGTTCTGCAATCTTCTTTGCCCGCCCTGCAAATACCTTCATACCGCAAAAGCCGGAAATACTTCTTTCATCCTCCCAGTCATCCTGAAAATGATAACAGGACAAAAGCACATTCATGTCCGAAGCATAATCCGTGATCTGATTGCAGATCATCCACTGCTTTTTTCCCGGATGGATCAGACAACGGTGCTTTTCCTGCTGTTCCTCCGGCTCATACAGAGAAGATAGCAGCAGAATGAGAAAAGTCATGTCATAGCTCAGTGTCAGCCTGCTGAAAACGCCGTTGTTCTTCCCCAGGCGCCTGCACAGGCCGCAGTAAAATGCTTTATACCGGCTAAACTCCCTCATTTTCAGTTCCGGCTTATTAGCTGTGACATATCCAAACATGGTACCCTCCTTGGCTTAGCTCAGGTTTTCCGGATAAATTCAAACCGGCATTTTGGACAGGTGATCGCAATCTTTCCCCTTCCCTTGGGAACCCGGATGATCTGATGGCATTTGGGGCATCGGAACAATTTTTTTACCCCATCCCTCTCTGTGAACTTCATTTTCAGATATTTGAAAAAGTTCTTAACCCGGTTGTAAATCTGTAAAAACTTTTGGTTTTCCCGCTGCCTCTTATAAATATTTCTTGAAAAGAACCGGAAAAAATAAGCGAGCACAAACAGATAGCTCACTGGTGTAAGCACCATCATAATCCTTGTTCCCCGGAAACAGACAGACAATACCCAAAGAAACAGATACGCCACAAAACAAAATATCCCCAACTGGTCGTTGCCGTACCTGCCATACATCATCTGCTGAAATCTCTCCCTGAACCGCATGGCTCCATCTCCTTTATCATCTCATTACCCCGGCAGGACCATGAAATGTCCTGCCTTATTGTCTAGGCACTGTCGTACCCTGTACTGATTATTATCCTACACTACATATATGAACATTTCATGACTGGACTATTAATTTTCCTTATACGATGATGGCTGTTCCTCTGGAAAATGGTGAGGATTTACATGTACCATACAGTGTTTCACATCAGGGAACTGGTTCTCTATGCAGTCATGGACATTCTCTGCGATTTCATGCGCCTCAAAGAGCGTTATACTGCCATCACACCCAATCTCTATATCCACATATACTTTGTTCCCAAACATCCGGGTTTTCATATCATCGATGGCATGAACCCCTTCCATAGCCATGATCGCCTCCCGCATCTGCCCGGTGAGCTGGGAATCACATGCCTCATCTGTCAGTTTTCCCACCGCATCCCGGAATATATCAAAGGCAGCCTTCAGAATAAAGGCGCAGATGACGATGCTGGCGATGGGATCAAGTACTGGAAAACCAAGCTTTGCCCCAAGGATACCGACAAAACTGCCGATGGATGACAGCGCATCCGACCGGTGATGCCATGCGTCTGCCTTCAACGCACCGGACCGGATCTTTTTTGCTGCAAGAATCGTATACCAGTACATCGCCTCTTTTATAACGATAGAAAGGATGGCAGCAGCCAGAGGAAGCACTGTGGGTACGGCGATGTCAGATATATCGCCCTGCCATATCACCATAAACCCGCCATAACCGATCCCTATGCCGGTTCCCGCGAGGATCACTGCCAGCAGGATCGCCGCTACACATTCCAGCCTCTCATGTCCATAGGGATGATTTTCATCGGATTCCTTCCCCGATATCTTCACTCCGATGATGACAATGATCGTGCTGAACACATCGGAAGCAGAGTGTACGGCATCGGAGATCATGGCAGAAGAGTTTCCAAGGACACCCGCCAGCATTTTTCCCAGGGACAGAACCACATTTACCAGGATGCTGTTTTTGGAAACTCTCATAGCGATCTGCTCACTGGTACAGTCTTTAAATAGTCTTTCTTTCATTCCCGTTTCCCGTCTCTATTCTTTTCTTTGTTATATTTTACGGTTTCATATACTGATATGCCCACCCAGATCAAAATAAGGACAAGAAAAACCCAATCCACCATCCGGTTATTCATCCGAAGCATAAAGAGCCGCATAAAATTTACCGCCACCAGCACTCCAGTGCACACCCAGCAGGATATCACCCCATTTTTTGGATCTTTGACCGCACCTGTATTTGCCATATTCCCACTTCCTCTCTACTTGTTGATCTCCAGCCCCAGGTGCCCATAGGTCCGCTCTGTCACCACCCTGCCCCGCGGGGTCCTGGCAATAAATCCATTCTGGATCAGATAGGGTTCATAAACGTCTTCTATGGTTCCACTATCTTCCCCAATGCTGGCAGCCAGTGTGTCCAGTCCTACTGGTCCGCCGGCAAATTTTTCGATCATAGTCATGAGGATCTCCCGGTCCGTATTATCCAGTCCGAACTTATCAACTTCCAGAAGATCCAGGGCAAAATTCGCCACCTCCAGCGTGATCCTGCCATCGTATTTCACCTGGGCAAAATCCCTCACCCGCTTGAGAAGACGATTGGCAAGCCGCGGCGTCCCCCGGGAACGCCTGGCGATCTCCAGAGCGCCTTTTTCATCGATCTCTACCTGAAATACGGAGGCAGAACGACGGACGATAGTAGTCAGCTCCTCTACGCTGTAAAACTCCAGCTTATTTACCACACCAAAGCGGTCCCGCAGCGGCGCCGTGAGCATACCTGCCCGCGTCGTCGCCCCCACCAGCGTAAATCTCGGCAGATCCAGCCGGATGCTCCGTGCCGACGCCCCTTTGCCGATAACGATATCGATCACATAATCCTCCATGGCCGGATAGAGCACTTCCTCTACCTGCCGGTTCAGACGGTGGATCTCATCCACAAATAAAAGATCCCCTTCCTGCAGGTTATTCAGGATCGAAGCGATCTCTCCCGGCTTTTCGATAGCGGGACCGGAAGTGATTTTCAGGTTTACTCCCATCTCATTGGCAATGATCCCGGCAAGAGTAGTTTTCCCCAGTCCTGGCGGACCATACAAAAGTACGTGGTCCAGCGCTTCCTCTCTCGCTTTCGCCGCCTCAATAAATATTTTCAGATTTTCCTTCGCCTTTGTCTGCCCAATATAATCGCAGAGCAGCCTGGGGCGAAGGCTGTTTTCAATCTTATAATCTTCTTCCATCACGTCGGTGGAAATAACACGCTTCTCCATATGTGCCTCCTACAGGTTTTTCAAGCCAGCCTTTAATATGTCCTCCACCGTCATATCCGCTGTGACCTCTACCTTCTTCACCGCTTTGACCGCTTCTGTACTGGTATATCCCAGCGCCACCAGCGCCTGGATGGCATCGTTGGCAGCCATTCCGCCATCGGAAACTCCCCCAGCCGCCTCTGCCTGTCCCTGATCCAGGACATGGGTAACAGCTTCCTCAAAATCCATCTTATCCTTTAACTCCAGTATTAGCTTACTGGCTGTCTTTGCCCCGATACCCGGCGCTTTGGAAATGCTTTTCGCATCATCGGCAAGAATGGCAAAGCGCAGAGCGTCGGCGTCCATCACAGAAAGAATGCCGAGCGCTCCCTTGGGACCGATGCCGCTGACCGTAATAAGCAGCCTGAACATGGACAATTCATCCCTGGTCAGAAAACCATACAGCTGCAGGGCATCTTCTCTCACATAAGTATAAGTATATATCTTTACTTCATTTCCTGTCTGGGGAAGGCTGGGAACGACAGACAGCGGCACCATGATCTCAAAACCGATGCCGCCATTTTCCACCACCACCATATTCTCGGACACGGTATCCAGTTTTCCCTTTACAAAATGTATCATCCTCTCATCCTTTCCGCCATACCATCATACAATTGTAGAAAACACCTTCAGAAGATGCTGAACCATTTTTATCTTAAATGGCCGATTCATCCATTCCTCATAGGAAATCTCCCGGCTCACCCCGAAGGTGTGGATAAAGTCTTCCATAATTTTTTTCAGAAACTCCTCGTCGTATACCCACACACCATTTTCATAATGCAGATAGAAACTGCGGTAATCCATGTTGATCGTTCCCACCACCGCACAATGCTCTGCCATCACTACCTTGGAATGGATAAATCCAGGCAGATACTCATAAATCCGTACTCCATGTTTTAAGAGATCTCCGTAGTTATACTCCGTAAGCCACTTCACATGTTTTTTATCTGGTATGCTGGGGGTGATGATCCGCACATCCACTCCCCGGCTCTTTGCCTCAATCAGGCTTCGTATCATCGTTTCTTCCAGGATCAGATAGGGGGTCATAATATACATGATTTTGCCGGCGTAATTGATCATCTGTTTATACACACTTCCCACAAAACTCTTTGTTCCCAGCGCCGGTCCGTCCCGAAGTACATGGCAGTACATATCTGAAGGAGGAAAAGCCTCAGTGGGGCGGTATTTTTCTACATCAATGGCAAGATCTGTCGTACAGACTGACCACATTTCCAGAAAGGTCACGGTCAGCCCCCATACAGCATCCCCCCGCACGCGGATCCCCGCATCCTTCCAGATCCCAAAACGCTCGATGAGATTGGCATACTCATCCGCCAGGTTAAACCCTCCGGTATACCCGATATTTCCGTCAATGACCACAATCTTCTGGTGATCTCTGAAATTCATATACAATTTACTGGCATATTTATGAATAGGGTTAAAGATTTCCACCTCAAAACCCTCGTTACGGAGATCCGCCGCAAAATTTTTCCCCGTGCGGAACAAGGCGCCAAAATCGTCATAGAGAAACTTTACCTCCACCCCTTCTTTGATCTTACGCAGCAGAATCTCATGGATCTGGTCCCAGATTGCACCCTCCGCCACAATGAAAAATTCGATAAAAATAAATTTTTCCGCTTTTTCCAGATCCTCAAACAGATCTTCAAAGGCATCTTCGCCAAAGGCATAATATTCTGCAGAATTGTTCTTAAACAGAGGCGCCCCCATGGCTGTCATATAACGGGACATCCGTGACGACACCGGGTGTCTGGAGGCAAATTCCTCTGAGATCCGCTCATCCTGTACCAGCTGGTCATCGGTTCTCTTCATCCGCTCAGCGATGGCGCGGTTTAATCTATTTTTCTTCCCCACCTTCCCCCAGAGGTTGAACATGATCAGTCCAGAAATGGGAAATAAAAGAATCACGCAGAGCCAGGAAAATTTATAGGAAAAATTGCGGCTGTCATTGGTCAGCGCAAGAATTCCGATCATCCCGGAAATCTCGATCAATATATAGAACTGCGTCGCATAATCACGGAACAATAGAGGAATGATGATGATGATGGCAAACTGCAGCAAAACAAGAGAACCAACAATACATGCCCGGAAAAATCCACTCAGACTGCTCTGCATCCTTCCCTTTAATTTTTTCAATCTTCCCTTTTGTCTGTTTACCATTTGTTTTCTCCCCATTTCTTCCTGCCAGCCCGGCGGCACAGAAAAAAACAGGAAACAAATCCGCCCCACCCGGCTAATTACACTTATCACATATCATAACACACTCGTATTTATTTTTCCACGTTATTTTGCTATTTTTCTAAAACCATGTAGTTTGACAGAGATTTTTGTCTATAGTACAATGGTATCATCCAGGTGAAATACTTTTGTTCACAGCATCTTACACAATAAAAAGGAAAAGAGCCTATGCAGATCATAGATAAAACACTACACTTACCAACAGAGCCTCTCCAGTCTCTGGAGCTATATACCCAGCAGGCAAAAGAGAACTTCTGCATCTTTGACATCGAAACCACCGGCCTGTCCCCGAAGATCTCCTCCCTGTATCTCATCGGAGCGCTCTGGTACGACGGAGATCAGGGACAATTCTGCACCCGCCAGTGGTTTGCCGATGATTATATCAGTGAGGCAGATATTTTGCTGGCATTTGGACAATTTTTAGAGCCCTTTACGCTTCTCCTGCACTACAATGGTTCCGGTTTTGACATCCCCTATATTCAAAAAAAGTGTGGGGAACTGGATGTGGATTCTCCTTTTCACAAAATACAGAACCTGGATATTTACCGGGAAATCCGACGGCTCAAATCCCTTTTTTCCGCCCCTGACCTAAAACTTCCTACCGTAGAACGGCTGACAGGATTTATGCGCAAAGACCTCCTGTCGGGCAGGGACTGTATTGAAATCTATTCCCAATTTATGCAGAAAAAATACTTTCGGGACGAGGGAATGGAATTGGAAAAACAAAAGCTGCTTCTCCACAATCTGGAGGATCTTATCGGCACACTGTACTCCGCCCAGCTCCTGAACTACAAAAGCGCCCAAAAGCTGCAGCATATCGGAACCAAGATGCAGGTGAAGGAACAGAATGACCATATTTACATATCCATTCCTTCCCCCTGTCACTTTCCTTTTCCTCTGACCTGGGAACCAGATCCTTATACTGTCTGCTGGGAGGGGCAGGAAATCTCCATCCAGATTCCTTTGTATCAGGGCACTTTATATCATTTCTTTAAAAATTATAAAGACTATTTTTATCTTCCTGCCGAAGATACCGCCATCCACAAAAGCGTGGGAGCCTATGTGGAAAAAGAATTCCGCCAGACAGCAAAGGCGTCTAACTGTTACACCAAAAAGGAGGGCATCTTCCTGCCTGTTCCTGCCGGCCTGAACCCGGAAGACAGCCAGCCGCTTTTTTTTCGTGCCGGTTATCGGGAAAAACAGAACTATGTGCTCTGGGATGACAAAACCAAACAAGATGAGGCACTATTGCGGAATATTTTATGTGTGCTGCTGGAGAATCCGGGTTAAAAAAAGAGAGACCATGATCATCAACACACCCGCTGCCAGCAGCCAGATCTTTGCCCTGTAATTACCCAGGACCATCGAGAACAGATAAAAGCTGCCCAGCTTCGGTCCCATACCGATATTGAGTACATAATACAAAAAGGGCGGCATATATCCGATCACCGTATTCCCTGTCGGCGCGGAGATCAGCATTCCCATGGAACCTAAGAATATGGCATTTGCCGCGGTGCCAAACACCTGTATCATCGTCACATCACTGCCCTGGATCTTCATATACACAGCGAACAGACATATCAATAAAACCAAAACGACTACAGAATACAGCGTTCGGATCAAATATACTTTCTCTGTGCTGCAGTGTTTTGAAGATACCAGATCATGGATCTCCTCCTTCTGCTCTGGCTGAAACACCGGAGTCAAAAGTATGATACCAATCAAAGAAACAAACATCTCTAACGGCATAGCGGCAGAATTCCGGTCCAGATTGGCTGTCCCGATAAGCAGCGGCGTGAGCAGGCACAACATCACAGCAGCAGCAATGGACAAAAGTGAATTATGCCTGAGATTTATTTTTGCGATTTCTAATGTTTCCACCAAATTTCCCCTTTCTTTTTGCTTCGTAGACCAGAATTGTCAACAGTACTAAAACCAAAGAGATTCCACCGATCAGAAACCTGTTCTGCAGGAGATCCTGAAAATGATTCAGGTAATCCCCGGTCCGGAACCAGGAATCCGCCCCGGCATTATGGCGGGGAGAAAGACGAAACAGGGCATATCCAGAAGAAATAGTTTTGATTCCCAGGTTCACATCAAGCATCCACCAAAGTCCCTGTACGGCAGCTGCCACAGGTGAGCCAGTCAGCTCCGTCAAAAACATACCAACAGCTATGGAGATCATCACACTGGGCAACAGCCAGCCCAGGTCATATTTCAGAGGTGCCAGGTAATCCAACTGCATTCCCTTAGAAGCGCCCCATACCATCATATTGGACACATAAGACAGGATAAACACCGGTATCATAGCTGCTATAACCAGCGCAAGAAACCGGATCAGAGTCAGTTTGGCAGCGGATATTTTTTTGCTATTAATAAGCGCTTCCATTTTGGCGCGCCGGTCCTTCATGCACAGGATCACCGCCAGAAATACCGGAAGAATGGACAGCACCATGGCGCCGGCGTAGTCGGAGAACAGACGGGCATATCCCCCGGTGACCCGGTCAGAACTTACTGCAAGTTCATACCTTGCTTTTGCTTCCTCATAGGTTAAAGGAACAGCTCCATATCCAGCCAGAGAATCCGGCGCATAGCTGGAGCCGCCGCCCAGGAGATCGTCCACAAGTGCCATCCGCTCTTTGAAGCGGGAATAGTCCATACCATCACGCACCGCAGGATTTAACTTTTCCAAACCACTTTTCCCCAGGATCGTATCTTTTTGCTCTCCTGTGATCTCAGAAAGGATTGCGGCGACTTTTCCCTGGTCATCTTCACTAAGCTTAACATGTTTCACAAAGCCGATGGGATACGTGGAATAATTATTTTCACAGAACTCCATCCAAAGGTCGCTCAGCGCGGCGGGCATAATGATCTCCGGGATTTCCTCCTGTTTTAAGCCGTAACTGCCGCCCGGCTGGGGCTCCTGCAGCAGATCATCATGGAAATGGAATGCACCCTGGGAAAGCAGTGCCATTACAACGGCGGCAACAAAGATCCAATAGGAAATGGACTTGACTATTTTCTTTATTTCCCGCAGAAACAACATTACCACGCACCTCCCATCTCTTCTTCATTCATAATATCCCGGAGACCGCTGCTATGCAGATAAAGCATATATGCGTCCTCAATATTGGGCACACATATCTCTGCCCCTGGCATCAAATCATCCGCGATAAACCGGATATGAACCAGATTACCCTGGGTGTGCATACTGGTGATAGAAAGCTTCCCTTTAAGCCGGGGAATCTCCTCCCTGGCAGCAGTCATGGTAAACACTCTTCCTTCTGCTGCCTGCAAAAGCGCATCTACTGTCCCATTATAGATAACTCTGCCCTCGTTAATAATCGCTATATCTTCACAGACGGCTTCAATATCCCCTACGATATGGGTAGACAATATAACAATCTTATTCTCTGCCAGCTCGGACAGTAAATTCCGAAAACGCACCCGCTCTTCTGGATCCAGCCCGGCAGTGGGTTCATCAACAATTAGAACCTTGGGGTCATTGAGCAGAGCCTGCGCGATTCCAAGCCTTCGCTTCATACCGCCAGAGAGCGCCTTTACTTTTTTCTTTCGGTGTTCGGTGAGATTCACCTTGTGCAGCAACACATCGATGCGTTCTTTTCGCTCGGTTTTGTTCAATCCCGAAAGGATTGCCAGATAATCCATGGCCTCCCCCACATTCATCGTCGGGTACATAGAAAATTCCTGGGGCAGATACCCGATGATTTTACGAATATCTCTGGCGTTTTCAATGGGAACCCCGCACACCATAATCTCCCCATCTCTTTTTTGAAGCAGCGTTGCCAATGTCTTCATCAGCGTGGTTTTTCCAGCTCCGTTGCGGCCCAGCAACCCAAACATACCCGGATGGATCGAAAGATTTACATTATACAGCGCCTGTTTCTTTCCATAAAACTTATTCAGGTTTTTGATCTCGATAGAATGATTCATTTGAACATACTCCTTTCTTCCGATGTGTTTCACATCTGATAAATATAGAATAAAAGGAGATTTTCAACTTTTTATCTACATAACAAAAAAACTTCCCAACATCGTCAGGAAGTTCTTACCAACTATTTATTGTCGAAACACGGCTGTAACAACAGCGCCCTTTCGATTCCCCAGACGGAGATAGCCGCCATGCTTCTCACAAAGGATCTTGCATATATTTAACCCTATACCAAAATGCTCGTTGTCTGTTTCATTCACCGTTTTGTAAAAGGGCTTGGTTGCATTTTCAAGATCCTTTTTGGCAAACCCGTTCCCATCGTCGGAAACCGTCAGATATAAATACCTGTCCCGGGATTCTAAGGATACTGCCGTTTTTTTCTTTGCAAAACGCACCGCATTGGCAAGAAGGTTTTCTAACACCCGCTGCACAATGGCAGTATCTATATTCAAAGATATTTCCTGTTCCCCAATAAGAACACATGAGAACTCTTTTTCGCCGCACACCGCCTCTCCTGTTTGCCGGATCTGTTCACAGAATTCCCTCAAAGCCATCGGCTGCCGGGCTATTTCTATGTCCTCCAGCCGCTGCAGGTCGCCCATGGTCTGCACATATGCCTCCAGCCTGGCGATATGCTGGTGCATCATCTCTGAGGTACGGCTTACCTTTTCTGCTGTCATTTTTGGGGCGTACTGCATAAGAAGTTCGCTCTGTCCCCTCAGAACGGTCAGTGGTGTTCTCAGATCATGGGAAAATGCTGCGTTCAACCGCCTGCGCTCCTCCATCTGCCGCCACATTTCTTCATTGTTTTCCAGCAGCGCCTGGCGCATTTTCTCAAAGGAGGCGCACAACTTTCCCAGCTCATCCTCCCGTTCATAAACAACATGGAAATCCAGATTGCTGCCTGCAATCTGAGCAGCAGCGTGATCCAGTATGGCAAGGGGTTTTTGCAGCTGTCGCCGATAAAACAAAATGCTGGTAACGACAATAAAGATTATGAAGCAGACCGGATAAACGCCTACGCTCAAAAAACCAAGAATATTATATATGCTGAGGTCTTCTGGGGAAAATTTCCCAAAAAGATCGTAGGGCATCTGATAGAATAAAGTACTATCTGGCTCATTCGTACCTTGCTTTTCAGATTCCATTCTGATATCCTGACCCTGCACTCCAAACTGAATCTCATATTTTTCATAAACTTTAGAGCATACAAACTGACAAAGACTTGAGAGAACAAGAGAAAACAAAAAAGCAGAAACAACACCCACAAACATGTATATCGTAAAAGCCTTTTTAATCGCTCTGCTTTAGAAAAAGACTCTTATTTTGCCCATATGTATCCTACCCACCAGACGGTTTCCACCTAGGATTTTGCTCCCACCGCCACAAATTTTTTGCGGATGCGGCGGATATGCTCTGCTACTACTGAGGAATCACCTTCGCTGTCATACCCCCACACAAGCTCATAAATCCGCTCTTTGCTGAATATCTGCCCCGGATACCCCGACAATAATTCTATAATGTCAAATTCCTTTTTGGCAAGGGAAATTTCCTCGTTATCATAATACAAGCGTCTCCCGGTATAGTCAATCGCCAGTTTATCATTAAAGCGGACTTTTGACGTCTCCCCCCGGCGCCGCTGCCGCCTGAGATGTGCGGCTACTCTTGCCCCCAGTTCTTCCAATGAAAAGGGCTTTACAATATAGTCGTCCCCGCCCATGCCAAATCCTTTGACTTTATCACTGTCCTCCACTCTG
>CAMXSH010000019.1 GCA_947246475.1 uncultured Roseburia sp. | reverse complement strand
TCACAACATTTCCCTTCGCATACTTCTCAGGTGCAGTTCTCCATGGATTGTTGGAATCCAGTTTCATCGTAAGGGCAATCTTTGTCCCCACAATATCTTTGATCATCACATTCACCTGATCACCGACCTTAAAGAGTTTCTTTGGATCCTCTACACGTCCCCAGCTCATCTCGGAGATATGTAAGAGACCATCTGCTCCTCCCAGATCAATAAAAGCACCAAAATCAGTAAGGTTCTTTACTGTACCTTCAATCATCATGCCCACTTCAATTTTTGCCAGCAGTTCTTCCTGCATCTCTTTTTTCTTTGCCACAACCAGCTGTCTGCGGTCACCAATAATCCTTCTCTTCCTTGGATTTACTTCTGTGAGTACAAACTCAATCTCCTGACCTGCGTACTTAGTGAGATCTCTTTCGTATACGTCAGATACAAGGCTCGCCGGAATAAATATCCTGCCTTCGCCATAAGCAACACTGAGTCCGCCTTTCAAAGCAGCTGCTACCGTACCAGTAAGAACTTCACCCTTTTCCATCGCCTCTTCAAAGATCTTATTCATCTTATCCTGCTGCAATCTCTTATAGGTAAGAAGAACCTGGCCTTCCCCATCATTGACCTTCAGCACTTTTACAGTGAGCTTATCATCCACTTTGACTTCTTTGGTCAAATCAACATCCGGATTGTTGCTATATTCGTTCTTTGTCAATATACCATCTGCTTTATATCCAATATTTAAGATAATTTCACTATCCTTAACGCCGATAACTGTCCCTTCTACAACCTCATTATTATGGATTGTTACTAATGATTCCTCTAATAATTCTCCAAAACTTCTTTCTTCTGACATGCCTCTAGAACCTCCTGAATAATGTTTTTTGGGGTGGATGCCCCCGCAGTAATACCTAGGCTTTCAGACGACCGGACGCATTCCATGTCCAGATCTTCCAATGTCTGTATAAAATAAGTGCTCTCACACTGATTTTTACTGATTTCATATAGTTTTCTGGAATTTGAACTGTTCTTTCCGCCAATCACAATCATGGCATCCGAACAGGCCGCAAGCTCCTGTGCCTCTTTTTGTCTCTCTGCCGTCGCATTGCATATAGTATTCACAGCAATTATATCATAACCTTTTTTTGAGATAATTTCAACTAAATCTTTAAATTTTTTGTAATTAAATGTCGTCTGTGCCACAACACAGACCTTTTTCCCATCATTCTGAGGCTCATAGGAAGATATTTCCTGTTCATTTTCCAGTACCGTCCCCCGTCCCAGGCACCATCCCAGGATTCCCTGTACTTCCGGATGTTCCCGGCTTCCGATGATAACGATATCATACCCCTGTGCGGCATGTTTTCTGACAGTATCATGAATTTTTTTTACAAAAGGACAGGTGGAGTCCACAATCCCACAATTTTTTTCCTCCAGTGCCCTGTAGACTGCTTCAGAGACGCCATGGGATCGAATGACCACTGTGGATCCAGACAACACATCCTGATCCTCCCCCATTTTCTCCAGATCTTCTTCACTGATCACTTTCACACCCTTCTTTTCCAGATCAGACACAACCTCTTCGTTATGAATGATCGGTCCAAGGGTATAAACCTGTTTTCCCTTTTGTGCCTCTGTATAAACCATCTCTACTGCTCTCTTTACCCCAAAGCAGAAGCCAGCAGTTTTTGCCAGTGTTACTTTCATACGCCCCTCTTCCCTTCCGCAAGAGTAATGATCTTTTGTACCACTTCATCGATGGTCATATCCGAAGAGTCCAGATATACCGCATCTTCTGCCTGCTTTAAAGGTGAGATTTCACGGTTCATATCCTGTTTGTCCCTAAGAATGATGTCTTCTTCAATCTTTTTAAGGTCACAGTCTATTCCTTTTTCCTGAAGTTCTTTATATCTTCTCTCCGCCCGCACCGCAGAACTCGCTGTCAGATAGATCTTCAACTCTGCATCGGGCAGAACCACTGTACCGATATCCCTTCCATCCATAATCACATCCGTACTGGCTGCCATCTGTCGCTGAAGGGCTACCAGTTTTTCCCTGACAGCTCCGTGGGCGGCAACCACCGAGGCATGATTTCCTACTTCCTCTCTGCGGATTTCCCTGGATACATTTACCTCATTTAGAAAAATCTGCTGGTCACCGTCTTCATAGGCGATACGGATCCCGATCTCATCACAGTGTTCCGCTACCGCCTTTTCCTCTTTTGTATCGATCCCATGCTCTAAAAAATAATAAGCCATCGTCCGGTACATAGCTCCTGTGTCGATGTATACAAAAGATAATTTCTTTGCTGCCAGTTTTGCGATGGAACTTTTTCCTGCCCCGGCAGGTCCGTCAATTGCTATATTCATTGTCTCTCTCCATTCTGTCTTCTTTTTATGTTTTTTCATCTGATCCCTCTATGTGTCCAGTGCCCGTTCCGCAGCACTTTCCCCTGCCGCATAACCAGTAGACCATGCGATCTGAAGATTAAAGCCACCCGTCAGCGCATCCACATCCAGCACCTCTCCCGCAAAATACAGACCTGGGATCTGTTTACTCTCCATCGTGGCAGGATTGACCTCACGGACATTGACGCCTCCTTTGGTAATGATCGCCTCGTTCCATCCCCTAAGGGATTCTACTGAAAATACCATTCCTTTTATAACATCCACCAGTTTATCCCGTTCTTCCCTGGTCACCTGATTCACTGCTTTTTCGCCTTTCAGGCCGCTTATTTTCAAAACCACAGGAATCATACTACGGGGAAGGAGCCCTCCCAGTGAATTTTTAAGGCTTACATTGGGGTTTTCCTCGAAATCTCTCAGAATCCGCTTATGAAGCTTTTCTCTGGAAAGCGCTGGCTTGCAGTCCAGCTCAGCATAGACCTGTTCTGACTCCAAGGCGCTTCCGATGCGGCTGGAGGCTGAGAGCACGATCGGTCCCGTTATCCCAAAATGTGTAAACATCATTTCCCCAAATTCCCGGTACAGCTCTTTTTTCTTCCCTCCAGTCTTCCTGGTATAGAAAGACATCTCAACATTTTTCATGGACAATCCCTGCATCTGCGATGGTTCTTCCCCACTGATATTCATTGGCACCAGCGCCGGCAGACACCTGGTTATGGTGTGGCCGGTCTGCTCCGCCAGCAGATAACCGTCCCCTTCCGAACCGGTAGAGGGGTAAGATCTGCCCCCTGCCGCCAGGATCACCTGACTGGCTGTGATCTCCCTGCCGCTGGCAAGCCTAACACCTTTGACAGTTTGAGGAACATCACCGGCGCATAATATAGTCTTCACCCGGCTGTGGAAAAGAAATTCCACACCTGCCTTACGGCACGCCTCAGACAGCACCCGGATTACATCCGAGGATTTGTCCGATACCGGAAAAACACGGTTTCCCCGCTCGATCTTTAGGGGGAGACCCTCATTTTCAAAAAAAGCGATGACATCCTCGTTCGTAAAGCGGTAAAAGCTGCTGTACATAAACTTATGATTGGTCATCACACTGTGGAACAGCTCATCCACATCACAGGCATTGGTGATATTACATCTTCCCTTCCCTGTTATATATATTTTTTTTCCTGGCTTCTCATTCCTTTCAACGATACATACCCGGCACCCCCGTCTGCCTGCAGCGGTCGCCGCCATCATACCGGCCGCACCGGCACCAATAACTACTATATCATAATCCCTCATTTGTTTAATCCTCTTTTATATATGGTCATTTCACAAAGCCAGCCGGGCAGTTAGGATTCACATCCTGTGCTATCTGGAACTGTATACCTCATCTTCTTCAAATTTGAAATTATCGGACTGATAGGCCCCCTTCTCACCGCGAAATACCACTTCATCAATATATGAAATATTGTCCAAAATGCTGTTGGAAATACAGTCAAGTATCATGGTTTCAAAATTTTTGGAACATTTCCTGACTGGTGCATAATCTTCATTAAAAGTAATGTAAATACGTGATTTTTCAATATCTATCTCCGTCACCTCTACCTTTTCATCCAGGTTCCGGATCACCTCATCCATAATAAATGCCGGAGTAATACGGCTTCCGCCCACAGGAATCTGCAGTGGTACCAGTTCTTCCTGGATGCTGTCGATCGTATATATAAACAGCGTATTTACCGGACTCACACTTCCAGAAGATACCCCCATGATCCGATTATCATTGGCAGAAAGGATATCCTCCTCCGTCAGGTCCATCTCATCCTCCTCTGGTTTAAACATACTGCATCCGATGCCTCCGAATGCGATCAGCACAACACACAAAAAAAGTATGATTTTTTTCAATCATCTCACTCCTTCAGACATTTTTTTGCAAGAGTCAGTGCTGTCTCTACCGAAGCATTTCTGATTTCCATCCGGTTTCCTTTAAATACATGCCTTTCTACAACTGTCTCACCATAACAGCAGCATCCGATATAAACAAGTCCTACCGGTTTTTCTGGTGTGCCACCATCCGGTCCCGCAATTCCTGTGACACTGAGCGCCACTTCGGCATTTGCTGCCTTTGCCGCCCCCCGTGCCATCTGCTCTGCTGTCTCCGGGCTCACAGCCCCGACACTGTCCAGTGTCTCCTGTTCCACTCCGAGAAGATCCCTTTTCGCCTCATTGGAGTAGGTGACAAAACTCTGGTTAAACACGGAAGAAGCACCTCCGACATTAACGATCCTGCCCGAGACCAGCCCCCCAGTACATGACTCTGCTGTTGTAATGCTAGCATGTCTTTTTGTCAATTCCTTGACAAGCCACTCTTCCAGAGTCTCCATATTATACACCTCCATTATGACATCAATCTAAAACTTATGATACATCCGATAAAACTGTCCGGTTTTTATAAATATAATCCATCAGTGAGATCACTGTCAGCACTAGTGCTGCATAGATCAGTATCTGCTCCAGCAGAACAAATACAGGATGTTTAAAATCAAAGATCAATACGATCGCCATGATCATCTGAACGGTTGTTTTTACCTTGGCCCAGTAACTCGCTGCGATGACAACCCCTTTTTCAGCAGCCACCAGACGGAACCCACTGATGATAAATTCCCGCCCGATAATTACAATGACAACCCACACAGGCATTGGACTATCTGCTTCAGCGAGAAAACAGATCAACGCTGAGCAGACCAGGATCTTATCAGCCAGAGGATCCATAAACTTGCCAAAAGTAGTAACCTGATTATATTTTCTCGCAATGTACCCATCAAAAAAATCTGTGACACAGGCTAGTATAAACACTCCCGCCGCAATATAATCCGAATACGGAAATGTCTGCCATAGCATAAACAGGATAAATACCGGAATCATAATGACCCGGAGTATCGTCAGTCTGTTTGGCACATTCATCGTCTAGTCCTCCTCACTGCATAACATTCCAATTAGATCATAGCCGCTGGCATCCGTTACTTCCAGTTCTGCCATGGTTCCTGAAAGGATCTCCGCGGATGAGTGGAAAAATACACACCCATCGATCTCGGGCGCATCCCGGTAGGTTCTCGCCACATAGACGTCTTCTTCCGGCAGATATCCGTCCACCAGCACCGTGATCCTTCTGCCCACCATATTCTCATTGGCTTCAAAGATCACCTGCTGCTGTGTCTCCATAATCTCATCCGCCCACTGCCGCTTCACTTCTTCTTCCAGCTGTCCCTCGAATCCGGCAGCTTTCGTCCCTTCCTCCGGGGAATAAGGAAACACGCCGAGACGGTCAAACCGCATCGCCTTTACAAATTCTACACATTCTTCATGCTGTTCCTCTGTCTCACCGGGAAATCCGCTGATCAATGTCGTTCTGAGTGCAATGTCCGGGATCCTCTTCCGCAGCATCCCGATCTTTTCCATCAGCTGTTTTTTGTTGGTGCGTCTTCCCATCTTTTTTAAGATTTCATCATTACAGTGCTGTATTGGAAGATCGAGATAATGACAGACCTTTTTATTCTTTCTGATCTCTTCGGCAAGCTCTTCTGTGATCTCCTCTGGATAGCAGTACAGGATACGGATCCACCTGACCGCCTCAATCCGTGCCAGCTGCTCCAGAAGTTCCGGAAGCCTCTTCTCTCCATACAGATCCACTCCGTACAGTGTGGTCTCCTGAGCCACCAGAATCAGTTCTTTTACACCTCCAGCAGTAAGCTTCACCGCTTCTTCGATCAGTTCTTCCATGGGCACGCTGCGATACCGCCCTCTCATGGAAGGGATCGCACAATAAGAACAATTTTTGCTGCAGCCCTCACCGATTTTCAGATAGCCCACATGCCCGGCGCCGGACCGGATCCGGTCCGTCAGTCCCGAAGGAATATAAGAAAGCTCTCTCATGCTGACAGCCGACAGGCCTGTCAGGGTCTGCTCTACCACCTGTGCTACCGTATCATAGGCTGTGGTTCCAATGATGCCGTCGATCTCCGGCATTTCCTTCTGGATCTCATCTTTGTAGCGTTCCGCCAGACACCCTGCCGCGATAAGTACCCTGCAGGTCCCCTTCTTTTTATACTCTGCCATTTCCAGAAGAGTCTCGATGCTCTCCTGCTTGGCATCGTGGATAAACGCACAGGTATTGACCACGATCACATCAGCATGCTCTGGCTCCTGCGCCAGGCGGTATCCAGCATGATCCAGTATCGCCAGCATCTTTTCACTGTCCACCAGATTCTTGTCACAGCCAAGTGATACGAAATATATATCAATCATCTACTGTAGTCCTTTCGCCTCAACACAGTTATTCATCAGCATGGCGATGGTCATCGGACCCACACCTCCTGGAACCGGGGTAATAGCAGAAGCAACCGGCTCTACTTCACCAAAATCCACATCTCCGCAGAGCTTATTATCTGCACCTCTGTGAATTCCCACATCGATCACAACGGCTCCCTCTTTTACATATTCTTTCGTGATAAATTCTGGCTTTCCGATGGCCACAATAAGAATATCGGCACGCTTTGTCACTTCTTTTAAATCCTTCGTCCTGGAGTGGCAGACGGTGACAGTGGCATTTTCCCGGAGCATAAGAAGCGCCATCGGCTTTCCTACGATATTACTCCGTCCCACAATGACACACTCTTTTCCCTCAATCTCCACGCCGGAACGCTTCAAAAGCTGTATGACTCCCGCCGGCGTACAGGAGACAAATCCTGGCTGACCGATGCTGAGTGCTCCCACACTCTGGGGATGAAAACCATCCACATCCTTTTTCGGAGAGATCGTCTGGATTACCTTATCCTCGTCCATATGTGCCGGAAGGGGCAGCTGGACAAGGATCCCATCCACATCTTTTCTGTCATTCAGCTCTTTTACCAGATCCAGAAGCTTCTCTTCTTTTGTCTCTTCCGGCAGCTCAAAGGCAAGAGAACGAATCCCGATGTACTCACAGGCCTTCTTTTTATTTCCCACATAAACAGTAGAAGCCGGATCACTGCCGACCTGAATCACTGCCAGTGTCGCCTCGATCTTTTCTTTTTTCACCCGTTCCCTCAGCTCGTCCTTTACCATCTGTGAGATTGCTTTACCATCAATTCGTTTTGCCATAATGTTCCTTTCCCTCCATTTCTATCCATTCGGTTCCATCTTTATGTATTCGCAGAACCGCCTTACACTATACCTGTCATAGTTATGAATTTTCAACGATGCGGTCTCTAAGTGACTGCATATGATAATCGGTGCGGTTTATCACATCCGCACAGGCACGCAGTTCGTACATAATATTCTCCGCATCATCAATATCTTTTTTATATTTGAGCTGATGTTCCAGACTCGCCCAGAAGTCCATGGCTATGGTCCGGATCTGTACTTCCACCCGCATCAGCTCCTTGTGGTCAGAAAAGAAAACCGGAACCTCCACGATCAGATGAAGGCTTCGATACCCGTTCATCTTTGGATTTTTAATGTAATCCTTCCGCTTGATCAACTCGATGTCATCCTGTGCCGTCAGCATATCTGCCACTTTGTATATGTCATCAATAAAAGCGCAGATCACCCTTACCCCCGCTACATCTGACAGAACATCCATAGCAGATTCCACCGTCACAGGACATCCTTTCCGTTTCAATTTGGATGCTATGCTTGTGGGCTGTTTGATCCTGGATTTAATGAATTCAATAGGATTTCTTTTTCTTGTGATAGACAGCTCATCATTCAGCACCTGAAGTTTGGTTTTTACTTCCTTTATCGCACAACTGTACATCATCATCATTTCCCGGAATTTCATTTCCTGGTCAATAAAAACATGGGATTCATCCATGGGAATATGAATCTGCCTCAACATCGATGTATCCAATTCCTGTTCCAACATCGTACCTTACTCCTTCTCCAACGAAAAACAGCTTTCGCCTTTTTCTGTAATCAAATAAACATACCATTTTAATTTTATAAGAAAATGCATATAAAGTCAAATAATTCTTTACTTTTTAACTCGGGGAACGTATACTGTAACCGTGCCAGGACAAACGCACCGCACAGATGAAAATATCAGGAAAGAAGGGATCCCATGTTCAGACTGTGGGCAAAGGAATTTCGTTCCAACCGTATGCTCCGGGATATGGTGGTGGAGAATGCCTCGCCGGAACTTAACCGGACCAAAAAAATATTTGCCGCCATGGATGAAATCTGTTATGAATTTGATCTTTCAAAACCCATTTGGCTGGAACATAATATTGCAGAATTTAAGCGAATTGATAAGACCCGGTTTACCAGCGACAATTTTATCGAATCCATCCGTTTTGATTTTCTGGAAATTCAGGTAATTGAAGAAGATTAAATGAATATTTTTCCAATCTTCTGGCTATACTTCTGTAAAAGAGCTTCCGGATACGGCACAGAACACTGGTCTTTTCCCGGAACCTCTAAGATTTCAGCAGGAAGGAGACCATATAATGAAGGCTGTTGTAGATGAAGATACATGTATTGCCTGCGGTTTATGCGTCGGTACATGTGAAACCGTATTTGCTTTCAATGACGATGGAAAAGCCTCTTCTCAGGTGGATGAGATTCCGCCGGAATGCGAGGCAGACGCCCAGACAGCAAGAGACGGCTGTCCGGTGGATGCGATTTCGATCCATTAATTTCAAAAAGAGATACGGCACCTTTGAGTAAAACTCAAATCTGCCGTATCTCTTTTTTCCTTCCTGACATGTCAGATCATCGCCGCCAGGTCCGGAAATATCCCGACACTTCGTTTTAGTATCCCCTGCATATACGCAATAGTGATGCCATAGTTGGTAAAAGGTATCTTCTGGTCCACTGCGCATTTCATCCGGTATCTGACCTCTCTTTCATTGAGCATACATCCCCCGCAGTGGATGACCAGCGAATAGGGAGTCAGATCTTCCGGAAATTCTCTTCCCGCACTGAGTTCGATCTGCAGGTCCTTTCCCGTATATTTTCTAAGCCATCCAGGGATCTTTACGCTCCCGATATCATCACACTGCCTGTGGTGGGTACATCCCTCAGATATGAGCACTTTATCTCCATCCAGCAGGTTTTCTACCGCTGACACTCCTTTTACCGCCGTTTCCAGATATCCTTTATAACGAGCCATCAGGATTGAAAAAGAAGTCAGTGGTATTTCCTCTGGCACATCTGCAGAAACACTGGCAAAAACCTGGCTGTCGGTGATCACAAGAGCCGGATTCTTTCCCATCTGTTCCAGTGTCTGCTTCAGACCGGTTTCTTTCACTGCCAGCACAGTGGCGTCTGCCTCCAGCAGATCACGGATGGTCTGCTGCTGCGGCAGGATCAGCCTGCCTTTTGGGGCTGCTGAATCAATGGGTACCACCAGCACTACGAAGTCTGATGGCCGCACCAGATCCCCCACAATCCTTCCCTGTTTTTCCTCCCTGGGCGCTATTTTCCCAATTCTTTCCCTGCATTCATGAATCCCGGTTTTTGCGGCCGCACTGATATACAGCTCCTGCTCCCCTGATTCCGGAATCTCCTTCAAAAGATCTGATTTGTTATTCAGAATAAAATATGGAATATTCTTCTCCTTAAACAGCGTAATCAGCTGGCGATCCGTCGCCTTCATCCCTACTGTGGCATCCACCACCAGAAGTGCAATATCTGTCCGGTTCAGAATGCTCCTGGTCTTCCGCATACGAAGCTCTCCCAGCTCTCCTACATCATCAAATCCCGGCGTGTCAATGATCATCACTGGCCCTAATGGCAATATTTCCATCGCTTTCATCACCGGATCCGTCGTAGTTCCCAGTGTATCCGAAACCACTGCCAGCTCCTGCCCTGTTATGGCATTTACCACACTGGATTTGCCCGCGTTACGGCAGCCAAAAAATCCAATATGTATCCGCTCTGCAGATGGTGTATCATTTAATCCCATAGGTTTCTCCTTTCCATTGTTTGAAAGATTGCGGGAGTTGTGAAACAACGAAGCAATCCGTAACATCCATTGGGTGCAAAATCCTTTTGACCCCAACATCATATTATATCTCTTTTTCCATTATTCTGCAACTTCTTGCATCTTTTTGACTTTCATACTATACTTACTATGAAAGTTATGGACATTATCCAGACAAGGCGGTTTTCATTCTACGCACAAAAAGGAGTTATTATGGAATCTGACAATACACTTTATCTGCCATCTCCTATCGGAACATTGAGACTGGAGGCAGATCAGAACGGTATCTGCCATCTCATCTTTTGCCATACATATACAGAATATCCTGAGTCCCCTGCCTCTCCTGTGCTGATAGAGGCAAAAAAACAGCTGAATGAGTATTTTGCTGGGAAACGAAAAGTATTTTCCCTTCCCCTCTCCTTTCAGGGAACCGCCTTTCAGATTCAGGTCTGGAAAGCCCTTCAGAGGATCCCCTATGGAGAGACCTGGTATTATGAACAGCTGGCAGAGGCAGTAGGCAGTCCCAGGGCATGCCGCGCCGTGGGGATGGCGAATCACCGTAATCCCCTGCCAATCCTGATCCCCTGCCACCGGGTGATCGGTAAGAACGGCAGCCTCACAGGCTACGGTGGCGGTCTGGATATCAAAGAGAAGCTGCTGGCACTGGAACAAAGAACGTGGAGAGAGAATGGAGAAAAAACAAAATGAATAAAAAAGAAATCGCAGAAATTAAAAAATTATTTAAAAAGGATGATAATGGCATCACAAGAATCTGTGGCTGTTATGTGGATGCAGAAAAAAATAAGCGCCTGGAACTGAGAGAAGCATTCTATTCCCTGCCGGAAGAAGAAATATTCAAATACGTGGAAATTTTCCGCAAAACCCTCTCTGGTACTCTGGGAAAGAACCTGATGAATATGGAATTTCCATCGGAGGAGGAAACCAGTGAAGAAGGGAAACAGAAGTTTTTGATGGAACTTCTACGAAGCGGGCTGCAAAACCATGAGCTTCTAGACAAATTTTATGACATGGTCATCCAGACTTACGACTATGATGGCAACTATTTTATCATACTGATCCATGATGCTTATGACATCCCTTCTGTGACTGCCGACGGCAATACGATCCTAGGGGACAGTGACAATGGGCTTCCTGCCATCGACGCCTCCGATTATGTATATGATTTTATACTTTGTAGTATCTGCCCAGTTAAATTGTCCAAGGCTGGCCTCTGCTACAACCCAGAAAAAAACAGCATTGAAGACTGTATGCGGGACTGGCTGGTTCAGCCGCCGGAAAATGGTTTTTTATTTCCCGCCTTTAACGACCGCAATACCGACATACATAATCTCCTTTACTTTGCCAGAAATGCAGACGATATGGATATCGATTTTTCCTATGACCTGCTGGGCTGTACATTTCCGATCCCGGCAAAGGAACAGCGTGAGACATTTACCACGATCGTAGAGGAATCTCTTGGTACCACCTGCGATTATGAAGTAGTGAGAAATATACACGAAAATTTAAATGAAATGATCACTGAGAATAAAGAAAATCCAGAACCTCTGGAATTAGACCGGGAGGATGTAAAAAAACTGCTGACAGCCAGCGGCATTCCAGAGGAAAAATTGGAGACTTTTGAAGAAAAATTTACAGAAAATGTAGGAGAAGATCATAAATTAGTAGCTGATAATATTGCCAGTGTAAGAAAATTTGAGTTAAAAACCCCGGACGTGACCATTCAGGTCAATCCGGGGCGGACGGATCTCATCGACACAAGGATCATCGATGGCATCCCCTGTATTGTCATTGAATGCAATGACCAGGTGGAAGTCAACGGAATCCGTGTAGCGAATCCGCAGTAAGTTCCCTTGAAAATTTTTAAGGCAGTCTCTGTATAACTTAGTTACATATGCAAAAAGGTGGTCGATTAACTCGGCCACCCAAAAAATCAAAAAAACTTACACACTTTACTTGACAAACCCGTTCCCTTTTCAATATTTTATTCCGTTCATTATCTGCTGGCTCCATTCAAAAGCCAGCAGATATACTCCTCCGTTATTGAAAGTATGTTTTCGGCAAAAACCCCTTTCATTCAAATTTTTATATCCAAACCTTCTTCCATCATAACCGCATCGATAAACTGCTGTACCTCTTCCCGGTTTCCAGGCACTTCTGTCACTTGCTCCTCTTCTGTCTCCTTTGCTTCTTCTGCCTTTTTCTCTAACTGTTCCTCCAGTTTTTCCGCCTTTTCACGGGCTTTGTTACGGGTCTTCTCGATATGGTTCTCGGTATTTTTCTTCGTTTCTTCCCGGATCTTTTTATTCAGCCTGTCATCACGGCGCGTATAGGCGAAATGATAATGGTTGCCCTCTTCATCCACATACCAGTGGCTGGTCCTCTCCACAACACCGCCAAGGGAATTGTAATATGCATTTACGGTTCGTTCTGCCCTCTCAATATCCTTTAATTTCTGTGTGTACTGTGCTGCCGCCTCCGGATCCTTCTGCATCTTTTCCAGAAGTTTGGGATTTATCGTTATGACACCCGCTCTTTTGTCCTTCTTCATACTAAGGGCAGAGCCAACCTCCAGCTTCGTATACGGCACCTGCTTCTGCAGGCTTTTGAGATATTCCTCGTTGTCTGTTCCTTTCGTCGTTTCCGTTTTCTCCATTGTAGTTTCAGATGTTCTGTGGATATCGCCTGTCCTCTTCTGCCTGGATGCCTCTGCCTCCTTTTTTTGCTTCACAGAGACGCCCTCATACACATTGTTATAAGTTCCTATACTTGAAACAGCCATAATAATTCTCCTCCTTTTTTGCAACAAACATAAATCAGATCCACTTAAAAAGAAGTGTAAGAAATCTGGTATCATTGTTCTGGTAGGAAAGACACAGTCTCCCTTCTTCCTTGCCGCTTTCGACATATACGGCATTTCCTCCGCCGCCAATTCCCGGCATTTTTATAAAGCCACCAAATAAGATGAAATAAGAATCCAAATGAATTTCCTGCTCTTCAAAAATCTGGTTCATTGCTTCCTGGTCCACCATCACCTCATTTTTGCCAATTTCAATGGCACAATACAGGGCAGCTTTATCATTGACCTCCACAAATTCATTGTCCTCGCTTAAAATCAAAACTTCCTTATGTTCTATATAATTCGGATAGGAATTTTGAAAGATCAGGCAAAACAATCCAATTACTGCCACGATGCCACCAGCACAAATAGCAAATACTCTTTGTCTCTTATACGGTCGAAATTCAGCGATGCGGGTAAATCGCTTTTTCGTAATCTGGTAGTCTTTTGTTTCGGCAAATGCTGCCCCCGGCGCTGACGATCCCGCCCGAATCAGGGACAGGCTATGTAACAGCAATTTTCCATACTCATATGCGCTTCTGCCACTTTTCTGGATGGTCACCTGGTCACAGATATCTTCCAGATCCTGCCTCACTGTCTTCGTGCATATGGTTAAAAATGGATTTATCCACAAAAGGATGCGCCCAATGTCCCACAGAAAATACAACCACAAATGCCCCAGGCGGATATGTGTCTGTTCGTGCAGATAAACAAGCTGCAAATCCTCTGGCAAAAAAGTTTCTGCCATGATTCTGGGCAGAACAACCCGGTTATGGATCAACCCTGTGGTAAATGGCGTAAATGAAAAATCTCCCACCCACACATCATGTCCATTCAGATCCTGCTTTTTCATAGTAGAAACAAATTTTTTCACGCGCCTGCGCTGGATAAAAATAACGGCAGCTGTTACGAGCATTCCAGCCAGATAACCATATCGCACCCAGGCAAATTTCATACAGGCGTGATTCCACCACCAGAACAAGCGAACCATCCAGTACGACTGATAAAACAGTTTCAGCTTCCCTACAAAAGGAATGACTAAAAATACGGCCCAGCACATCCCCTTCAGAAATAATCGGTTTTTAAAACATGTGTGCCTCAGGAGAAGCACCACCGCCAGGACCACGAAAGAAAACAATACACATCTGCCAAGCTGTATCGAATAATAAACAACAAAACAATCCAGATATTCCAGGAATTTTCTTCCGGTTTCCAGCACAGCTATTCCTCACCCTTTCTTTTGTTTTCCTCCAGAAGCGCTTCGAGTTCTCCGATCTGCTCCGCAGTCAGGGCGCTGCTCTGCAATAGCGTTGCGATTGCTCCAGTCTGGCTTCCGGCAAAATAACACTCTATAAAATGTCTGCTCTTTTCCCTTCTGCACTCTGCCCTGCTCTTCCTGGAAAAATAATGGTACACCCTTGCATCTTTCTCATCTACTATGTAATCAACCAGTTCTTTCTGGCACAGCCGGTTGAGAAGAACCCGGACCATTCTGGAAGTCATATTCCCGTGTTCGTTCAGATGACGGATAATCTCAGAAGATGGAAGGGGTGCCTTGCTTTCCCAAAGAACTTCCATCACCCGCCACTCACTGTCACTTGGTATCTTATCCTCTTTTGACATTTGAATCCTCCTGTCATTCTCTTTCTATGGTGTCACTTTATATATCGGATAACATTCGTTAATAATTAACATGTGTTATTTAAATTCAAAAAAAGAAGCCAGCAGCTCCCATGTCTGCTGACCTCTTTTTTCCCAAATTCTGTAGATTCTTTTTGAACAACCAAGCTGCTTAAACACTCTACTTTTTCCCTACATAATAACTTTCTTCTGGTCCCAGATGAGACGCCGCAACAGGTCCTTCGGATACCACCAGCTTCTGCAGTACGAACGCCGGATCCATGGCATAGATACGGATCGTATTGACTCCGGCCTTTAATACCACTTTACTCTGGGTCTTTCTGCCGTTTGCCTTCACATCCGATGCCCATGAACCACTGTACTCGCCTGCTTTGAAAGTTTCCGGATCCACCGTATTATGCTTCTCTGCTTTTCCTCCATTTACGGATACTCCATAATAAATCCCCACGTCTTCGCGCAACAGATTATTAGAAGGTGCCGTATAGGCAGTCAGCTGGTAAGTACCTGCCTTTTCCACGGAAACAAGGTATTCTGCCCAGGCTGCATCTTCTGGAACAGATGCTGTTTTTACATCTGTCGGTAACGCTTTTAAAGATTCCCCGGTTTTTCCATATTTATGGATCACTGAGATCTCCGTTCCATTCGCCCCTTTCCCACTCTGGCTGAAATGCCCTGGCAGGATGGAGGCATATCCATTGGCATAGATGAAGGTATTGGCTGCCAGTCCATCTGTATTGACCGTTCTTGTCTTTACCTGGATCGTTACGACCTGAGTGCCGCTCTGAATCTGGACCGTTCCTGCCGCTTCTGGATTTTTACTCCAGTCCACGGATATCTGAAAGCTGTCCTGGCTCTCCACCTGTCCGGAAGTCTTAGATACCTGAATCCAGTCAGCAGAGGCCTTCACCGTATAATCCAGTGGATTTTCTCCCATATTTGCTAAAGTTATCTTATATGCCTCTTTTCCGGTACTGGTAAATTCATCCAGCTGCCATTCTCCCTCCCGGTAAGCTTCCGCCTGATTTTCAAGAGTGACAGAAAGCCCCGTTTGATCCGATTCTGTCAGCCGCTTCGGCGTCGGATATTTCCATCCCTTTGAGTCCCATGTGACATAACCTACATGCGGAGAACTCATCATATTTTTCCATTTATCCCCCACACCTGGCATGTTTTTATTGTATGTGTCCTGCAGATCTTTATCCTGCTGGATAGAATCTTCAACCAGTGCGGCATACAGATTCGCATTCATGCTGCCAAGGTCATAAAAATATTGGTTCAGTCCTTTTCCAATCTGCATTTTTGCTACTGCCGCCGCTCCCGCTACTGGATAATAAACCAGCTGAAAATATGCCGCCTGATGGCTTTCTGGAATCACTTCTTTATATTCCTCTGCCATCTGCTCCATTTTCTGGACACGTTCCAGCACTCTTGCCGCTTCGTTATAATTGGAAACATGATAGGTATTCTCACTTATAACTTCTGGCTTACAGGAACCATGGAGCCATGTGTATTCCTGCATTAGGAAACGAAGGTCCTGAACCTGCTGCTCATCAAGGGAAGAGCCAAACTGCTGTCTTACCCAGCGGTTTATATATTCTTCGGTGCGGTTCAGTCCATTTTTGCCCCAGGTATCGTAGTCATATGCCATATCAAGAAAATAAGAAATATTCATTTCCATCGGCTTCAGATCGCCCACATTGACGATCCAGATATCATCAATACCGTGTTCATAGGCCATTGTCATCTGCTCCCACACTTTATTGAGCTCTACGGTATTGATCCACTCATAAGAAGTAGGCCCTCCATGGTAGTCAAAGTGATAATACATTCCCCAGCCGCCGGGACGGTCTTTTGTCTCCAGGTCAGGGAGTGTCCTCATATTACCAAAGTTATCATCACAGAGCATGATCGTCACATCATCCAGGGCATCCCACTTCTTGAGACCTTCTGCTTTCTCTGTGCCATGCCAGAACTTTTCTACCTCTTTGTATACGGTAAGTACCTGTGGTGCCTCAGACAGACCGTTTTCCTCCAGAATATCTTTCTGAACGGAAATAACCCTTTTCAGAAGATCGATATTCTCTTCATCGGTTCCAGGGAGGGCAGAATCTGCTTCACCACGCATTCCCAGCGTATACACATTTTCAAAAGCCATGTTTCTTTTTACACCGTCCCGCCAGAACTCTGTTATGGCATCTCCATTGACGTTGAAATTCCACTTATTGTCGCTTCCGTAATCATCATGTTTATCTCCCCACTCTAAACCGGCGCGGCACAATGGTTCGTGATGGGAGGTTCCCATTACGATGCCATACTTGTCGGCAAGTTCTGCATTGGCGATGTTACTGGATTTACCATCCTCACTGAAAATATTGGACCACATCGCAGGCCACAGATAATTTCCCTTGCAGCGCAGAATTAATTCATATACATGCTTGTAAAATTCTTCGTTATAGCCTTTAAATTTTGCATTTACCCATCCTGTCAGGGATGGAGCCTCATCATTCAAAAATATTCCACGGTATTTTACCGATGGTTCTTTTGAAGTCACATTTAACTCAGAAGCTTCCAGAACGATGCTGTCTTTTTTATCCGGCACAGCGTCCGCCCAGAAAATCCAAGGGGAAACACCAATTAATTCAGAAATATGATAAATTCCGTAAATAGTTCCCCGCTTATCGCTTCCCACCACGACAAGCCCCCGGTCGATGCCCGGTGAAGGCTGATCCACGATCTGGATCTTATATGTCTCCCTCTTGCCCTGAATGGCTGACACGTCCAGCTTACCAGCTGCAATAAGTGAATCGATGACTTGATTGTTTCCTATGGAACCCGCGTAAATAGCAGTTCCAAAAATATCGCCGGGATCCGTAACCACATCTGGTCTGCACTCACTGGTCAGAACCTGCTCAACATCGTCAGCTAAAGAATCTGCCGCAAGACTTATCCCTTCATAATCATCCCCTGCATCATCTACATAAATCGAGACATAATTGAACCCCTCTGCCAATGTAAATGGTTTCTGGGACTGATGAGCTGGATCCGTGACAGACGGAACAGATCCTGTAGTCTGTGGCGGAGCCGCTGTGATTTTGGGACAAACAGATGCTTTTGTCACAGAAACCCTGCAGACCGCCTTCGCTCCCCTTCCATCTGCAGCATAGGCTGTAATTTTAGCGGATCCTGTTTTTTTCGCTGTCACAACGCCCTTGCTGGTCACTTTGGCGACCGATGTGTCCGAACTCTGAAATGTCACTTTCTTCACAGTGGCATTTTTCGGCGATACCGACGCTTTCAGCTGCGTCTTCTTACCCTCTGGAAGAGTCACATTTTTCTGATTCAGCGCAGCTTTCTTTGCCTTTTTAAACGTTTTAAATACAGTAACTGTCAATTTGACGCTTTTCTTTGGCTTGGTCTGGCTGGAAATAGTGATCACTGCTTTCCCCGCCTTCTTTGCCTTGAGCTTTCCTTTTTTATCGACAGAAACCACCGCTTTTTTACTGGAACTATATGTTATCTTTTTACTCATTCCCGCCGGTTTCACTTTCACTTTAAGAGAAAAAGTCTCTCCTTTTTTCATCCCCAGCGTCTTCACTGCTGGTTTAGACAGCGCAATGCTTTTTACTGCCTTTTTCGCCGCTTGCGCTGCTTCTGGTACAACTACCGCTGCCACCATAACGACAACCGCCATAACCAATGCCAGTACACGCCGCAGGCTATTATTGTGATATTTCACAAAATCATCTCCTTTTCTTTTTGTTTATTGTACAATATTCACTATAAAATCACGATTGCATTTCTTTGAAATTTGATTGCAAATATTGGTCTTTTATTTCAGTCGTTTTTCCAATGCATTCACCACCGTCTCCAGCACTTTGATCCTGGCGTAATACTTGGAATTGGCCTCCACCACAATCCATGGGGCATCTTCTGTGGAGGTGCGTACGATCATTTCGTCCACAGCCTTTTCGTATAGATCCCACTTTGCCCGGTTACGCCAGTCCTCATCGGTGATCTTCCACTGCTTTTCCGGGGTGTTTTCTCTCTCCCGGAACCTGCGCTCCTGTTCCTCCTTATCAATGTGAAGCCAGAACTTCAGTACAATGTAACCGGCATTTGTAAACTGCTCTTCCATATTGTTGATCTCGCTGTAAGCGCGGCTCCACTCCTGTTCCCTGGCAAATCCCTCGATTCGCTCCACCAGAACCCTGCCATACCAGGTACGGTCAAAAATCGCCATATGCCCAGCTTTTGGAATCCGCTCCCAGAATCTCCACAGATAATGATGTGCCTTTTCAATGTCGTTGGGCGCCGCCACAGGAACCACTTCATACCCTCTCGGATCCATCGCCTGGGTGAGGCGCTTGATGGCGCCACCCTTCCCTCCGGCATCCCAGCCTTCAAAGGCAAGAATAACAGGAACTCTTTTCAGATACATTTTGTTGTGAAGGGCAAGAAGACGCTTCTGTAGTTCTTTTTTCTTTTTCTTATATTCTTCCCGTTCCATGGACTTGCTCAGATCAATTCCCTGAAGTACGCCATTTCGGAACCTCTCTCCATCAGGTGCTGTTCCATTGCTTCCAACGTTGCCTTTGCCGGTCTTCTTGGAAAGAGATTCCTCTGCTTCCCTCACCGCGCGCTCCATTCTCTCTACAATTGTAGTAATTATTTTGCAGGTCGCATACTGTTTATCTGTCGCCTCCACAACGGTCCAGGGTGCTTTCGCCGTATCGGTATGAACCAGAACCCGGTCGTATTCCTTAAGGCATTTTTCATAATTTTTGTTATTCACCTTATCTTTTTCCGTCACTCTCCAGCTGGTCTCATGGTTTTTTTCCAGTTTTTCCAGCCTCTTTTTTTGCTCCTGCTTAGAGATCATCAGGAAAAATTTTATAATCAGACAGCCGTCCTCTGTCATCATTTCCTCAAAATCCAGCACTTCTTTTTCTGAAATGATCTGCTCATACACTCCCTTATACCAGCTCTGGTCAAAGATGTGCATCCTTCCCTTCTCTGGCGTTTTTGTGAAATACCGCCAGAAATAAGGGCGCATCACTTCATCCTCCTTATCCCTGCCCACAGTAAACACCTTAAAACCACGGGGATCCAGAGACTGGATCATACGATTTATCATCGTTCCCTTTCCCGCCGCATCCAATCCCTCGAAGACGACCATGACCGGAATCTGTTTATCCTTACACGCCCGCTGCAGTTCCCCAAAGCGTACTTCCAGCTGATCCATCTTCGCATCGTATTCTTTCTTCTGCATAGACTTGTTTACATCAATCTGCCCCAACATAACGATCAACCTCCATTCCACATAAATCATAAGAAACGGCGAATATTTTTCCGTTACCTATGCCCCAACACTTCTATCTTCTATTATAAATCATAAATGCTTTTTTTCATACTGTTTTTTTCTTTCAGATATACAATTCGATTTTATCTTGTAGGGGGAGGGGTTAAATTAGAAATGGCAGAAACATTCATATTCTATTTGATTTTTGTTCCGAAAAATATTTCATAGATGAGAAAAAAATGCAGGGCGTGTCTGAAAACTGCTTTCTGCGGATTATGCGTCACAATTTGCAGAATGCGTTTTCAGACACGCCCTGGGGAAACCCGTTTAAAATCCATTACTTACAGGCAATATAAACATCCATATCGTCACCATCCGTTTCAAAGCAGGGAATAACGTCCTTTTCCGTGTGTTCCAGACCATTCACCCGCATATATTCCATAAGCGTTTTATAAGCATTTGGAATGGTAACAAAAGGATTTTCAAAGGGCTTTTCAACATGGATTGCTGCATACTTGTGGTCTGCCTGTTCGTGTATTTCAAGATCAGGAGGGACCCATGCGGCCATCTTATTATCAGCAGTCGGGGCTGGCGCCCTCTCCCCCTACAAGCCGCGCTTCGACTGCTGAAAGCAGTCGGGGCTGGGCTGGCGCCCTATAAAAACGGAAGAACGTCCACCCTCATGAGCCAGCTCATGGGGTGGACGTTCTTTCGTTTTTGCACGGCTTGTAGCTTAACGCTTGTTGTAATTAATCAGGCAGCCTTTGAGGATGATCTCGCGTTCGTCATCTGTCAAGGCGCCGAGATGGAGTTCCATCTCCTTCATGCCTTTATTTGCTACATATGCCTTTACGGTATCGTTTTTCTCAACAATTGCTTTTTTAATATCTTTTACAAAGATATAATCGTCTTTGTCAAAGGGGAGTTCTCCGTCAAATACGAAAGGCAGCATTCCCCAGTTGATCAGGTTGGAGCGGTATCTCTTTGTGGCGTATTCCCTGGCAATATTTGCCATACCTCCCAGCACCCGCTGGCAGCTCGCCGCCTGCTCCCTGGCGGATCCATCTCCTGGTTTAACTGCGAAGATCACGCTTCCGATCTCTGTATCCTCAGGTTTTACATCAAACTTTTCTGCCACGGCCGCATACACCTGTTTCAGTTCTGGATCCACTGCATAAATATCTTCGCCGGAGAGACGGGCTTTTTCTGCCTTCTGTACCTCTTTTGCCTTTCCTACATAGGCGGGATCTTTTCTGGAGAGAGTAAACTCTGCCAGTCCCAGCGGATTGGAACGGTAGGATGAGGTCTCACCCGATGGAATCAGCTCGTCGGTTGTCGTAACCGGGTCATGGATCATAGAAACTGCCTTCAAAAGCACATTTTCGGTCAATGGGAACATCTCCGGCCAGTCCACGATATTGGGACCAAACTTGATCTCCACCGAAGGATCCGCCTTTCCCACACCATTGTAGACACGGTTCTCATAAATGGACTTGTCAAAGAAATATTTTGGCTTATTGAAATTCACATCTATATCCGTAGCTGCTGTCAGATATCCCTGGTTTGCGGCGGTTGCTGCGATAGAACGGGCATCCATAAGGGCAACGGAAGCGATCTGTCCGCTTGTGACCTTAGAACCTTCGCGGTTCGGGAAGTTACGTGTGGAGTGACGGATACTCAGACCACGGTTGCTCGGCACATCCCCAGCCCCAAAACATGGTCCGCAGAATGCCGTTCTCACGGTAGCGCCTGTCGCCATCAGGTCTGCGATGGAACCGTTTTTCACAAGCTCCATAAATACTGGCTGGCTCGCTGGGTACACACTCAATGAAAATTCATCGGCTCCAATGTATTTTCCTCGGAGAATATCTGCCGCATCGCAGATATTTTCAAATCCGCCTCCGGCACATCCGGCGATGACTCCCTGCTCCACATACAATCTTCCGTCGTGAATCTTGTCTGTCAGAGTAAAGTCGATATCTTTGTTGTTGTCCAGACTCACCAGCGCCTTCTTTTCCACATCCCGAAGGATATCTTCCAGATTGCTGTTTAATTCCTCAATGGAATACACATTGCTGGGGTGGAACGGCATGGCGATCATCGGCTTAACCGCTGACAGATCTACCTCCACCACACCATCGTAATACGCCACTTTTTCCGGCGCAAGCTCTGCAAAATCCTCGCTTCTTCCATGAATATCATAGAATTCTTTTACCTGGCTGTCCGTTCTCCAGATAGAAGACAGACAGGTGGTCTCCGTGGTCATAACATCCACGCCGATACGGTAATCCACACTCAGGTTGTCAATGCCATCACCGATAAATTCCATCACTTTATTATTTACATAACCATTCTCAAATACTGCTCCAATGATGGCAAGGGCAATATCCTGGGGACCCACTCCTTTTTGGGGCTTTCCGGTCAGGTGGATGGCTACCACTCCCGGCATCGGGATGTCATAGGTCTGCTCCAGAAGCTGTTTTACGATCTCTGGACCTCCTTCACCCATAGCCATGGTTCCCAATGCACCATATCTTGTATGGCTGTCGGAACCGAGGATCATTTTTCCTCCTCCGGCCAGCATCTCCCTGGCAAACTGATGAATCACTGCCTGATGAGGAGGCACATAGATTCCGCCGTATTTCTTTGCACAGGAAAGACCGAACACGTGGTCATCCTCGTTGATCGTTCCCCCCACTGCACAGAGACTATTGTGGCAGTTTGTTAATACATAGGGCACCGGAAATTTTTCCAGCCCTGAAGCTCTTGCTGTCTGCAGAATTCCCACAAAGGTAATATCGTGAGAAGTTAATTTATCAAATTTTATTTTAAGCTGCTGCATGTTGTCCGAAGTATTGTGTGCATTTAAAATGCGGTATGCCATCGTCCCTTTTGCAGCCTCCTGCTTGTCTGTCTTTACGCCTGTCCTGCTCTCCACTGCTGCGGCCGCTTCACTGCCATCGGGAATCAGTTCATTTCCGTTGACAAGATACGCTCCACCGTCATATAACTTTATCATCTTATCTCTCCTTTCAAAATGCGTTCCTTACTTCACCCATCTCGATTCAATATTATACTTCTTATCCTTTTATTTTGCAAATAAAATTTAAAAATACGCCAACTCAGGAAAAAACCTGAATTTTCGTGAATGCGACTGTCAGCCATTCGGAAATCAGGAAAGAAACAGAAAGAAATTATACTGCCATTCCCAAAGGAGAAGACACCTCTGCCGAAACTTCAGAATGCAGGAGATATTGAATTTCAGATTCAAACGTAGTATAATAAATGTATTAACCGTAAATTGATGCAACTTGCTATTATGAATGCGTTGAGAATGTCACTTATTACTTAAGTTTTCACAGATTTTGCTCTTAAATAAAGCGGTGTCTTACCCTTTGGAGTAATTTCCCAGCATACTCCCCAGTTTATAATAACAGAATCCTTTTTGGAAGCCGCATCGAAAGCAACAAAAGCAGTAAAAGGAGACTATTGTATGGATAAGAAAGAAAGTATTGAAAAAAAACTAACTGTTTCGATTTTTAAAGTGTCTATGATTACAGCAGTGGCAGCACTCATCGCACTGATTGCACTGATTATCGTATCAAACCGATACTCTTATGCCCTGAATAATTTTGGCTTTGCACAGGGAGATATTGGAAAAGCAATGTTTGATTTTGCTGATATCCGCTCATCGCTCCGGGCCACCATCGGATACGACAATGAAGAGGCGATTCAGGCGGTTGTTGAACAACACGAAGAGATGAAAACCGCATTTATAAAAGATTTTGCAGAAATCGAAACAACCATCGTGTCAAAAGAAGGCAGGGAAACCTATGATGCCCTTCAGACAGAACTGGAAAGTTACT
This sequence comes from uncultured Roseburia sp., assembly GCA_947246475.1. Taxonomy (GTDB): domain Bacteria; phylum Bacillota; class Clostridia; order Lachnospirales; family Lachnospiraceae; genus Eubacterium_F. Next base: position 14,026 of record CAMXSH010000019.1, on the reverse strand, counting down.
GGCAGCTGGATGATAAAATAATGAAACTTGGCGCAACAACTGACAGAGAACAATGCATTCAGGCACAAGAACTGGCACTGTCTGACCTCGCAGACGTCTACAACAGCATTTACAAAAAACTGGAGGGATTACTCAATGTAAAAGTAACAGAAGGTAACAAACTGGGCAGGATCCTTATGATCATTGGATGGGTTCTTGCCGCAGCAATTCTTGGTATTATCGTTGTTGCACTTGTGATATCCACGAAAATCGGACGTCAGATTGCACGAAAAATCTCTATTCCACTGGAAAAACTCGGGGGACGTCTTAAGACCTTCGCTGCCGGGGACCTCTCTTCACCGTTTCCTTTGGTTGAGACTGGCGATGAAGTAGAACATATGGAAAAAGACGCAAGAGAAATGGCGGAAAATCTAAATGCCATTATTTTTGACATCGGTGAGGTACTTGGAGAAATGGCAAAAGGAAATTATACGGTCCGCTCAAAAGCTTCCGATCGCTATACCGGTGATTTTCAGAACTTGTACGCTTCCATGCGGGGTCTGCGGGAACAGATGAAGGAGACATTATTATCGATTGGCGAGGCTTCTAATCAAGTATCTGCCGGTTCAAATGAACTGGCAAACGCTTCCGAGTGTCTTGCTGAAGGTGCCACTAACCAGGCAAATTCGGTCGTAGAACTTCATGCAACGATTTCAGATATTACATCAAATATGGAAAAAAGTGCACAGAGTGCGGATGAATCTTATCTGAAAGCGGAACATTATGCAGAAGAAGCAGGCAACAGCCGAAAAGAAATGGATACGATGATGGCTGCTATGGAACGAATTAATGATGCATCCACAAGAATTGGAGATATCATTACCGAAATCGAATCCATCGCCGCCCAGACCAATCTTTTGTCTCTGAATGCCTCTATTGAGGCTGCCAGGGCAGGTGAGGCTGGAAAGGGATTTGCTGTGGTGGCTGACCAGATACGCGAACTGGCTGACCAGAGCGCGAAAGCAGCTGTTGATACGAGAGAACTGATTGAGGCTTCCATCAAAGAAGTATCCGAAGGAAATAATATTGCAAACCATGCCTCCAGTGCAATTGAAGCTGTTGTGGAAGGCATCAAACAGATTGCAGATTTCTCTAAAAATCTGAAAATTATGATGAACGACCAGGCAGAGGCCATGCGTCAGGCAGAGCTGGGCATCAACCAAATATCTGGAGTGGTAGAAAGTAATGCCGCTACTGCCGAAGAGGCAGCTGCAACAAGTGAACAATTATCCTCCCAGGCCGTTATGCTTGACAAGCTTGTTGGACAATTCCAACTTACAAAACAGGAATAATCCAATTATAAAACAGTTTATACAGCCCAAAAGACATCCTCTGCAGACAGACAAAAATCTGCAAAAGATGTCTTTTGTGATTTCACGTCCTTCTATTATAAAAAAATACGGTGACTTGATACAAAAACAATATTGTAATTTATAATAATATGTTGTACAATATTTAAAATAAAGGAAAAACATAAAAAATCCCCTGCAGGGCGGATCCTGTATTTTAAGAAAGACGGGAAGACCGTTCATGCTAAAAATTAATGGTAAAAATCAATATGACAGAACCGTTTATGCTAACGGAGTGAGGTAATTATGCGACACATTATGAATGCTCTGGATCTGTCGGTAGAGGAACTGGACAAACTGATCCACCTTGCCGAACAGATTATGGAAACACCAGAAAAATATACGGAATGTTGTAAGGGAAAAAAACTTGCAACTTGTTTTTACGAACCAAGCACACGAACAAGACTTAGTTTTGAAGCCGCTATGCTGAATCTTGGCGGTAGTGTCCTTGGTTTTTCTTCTGCCGATTCGAGTTCCGCTTCCAAGGGAGAAAGCGTGGCGGATACCATCCGTGTCATCTCTTCCTATGCAGATATTTGTGCCATGAGACACCCCAAAGAAGGAGCTCCCCTGGTGGCATCTATGTACTCTTCCATCCCTGTCATCAATGCCGGGGACGGCGGGCACAATCATCCGACCCAGACCCTTACTGACCTGCTTACCATCAAAAATCTCAAGGGACACTTTGACCATCTGAAAATTGGTTTCTGCGGCGACCTGAAATTTGGGCGCACCGTGCACTCCTTAATCGATGCCATGGTCCGTTATCCTGGGGTGGAATTTGTGCTGATCTCCCCTCCTGAATTAAAGATCCCAGATTATCTGCGGAAGGAAACCCTGGATGAAAACCATATTCCTTACCAGGAAGTCAGCGACCTGGATGCCGTCATCGGAGATCTGGATATCCTGTACATGACCAGGGTTCAAAGGGAGCGGTTCTTCAATGAAGAAGATTATATCCGCCTAAAAGACAGTTTTATTCTGGACACCTCAAAAATGAAACTGGCAAAGGAGGACATGCTGGTACTCCATCCGCTTCCCCGGGTAAACGAGATTTCTACAGAAGTAGACAACGATCCCAGGGCAGTATACTTTAAACAGGCGCAATACGGCGTATATATACGAATGGCCCTGATCCTGACTCTGCTTCAGATCAAGATCTGACAGATCATTTTTCACATATTATCGACGGGAGGTAAAACTATATGTTAAATATCGGCGGACTGAACCAGGGGGTCGTGATCGACCATATCAAGGCAGGACATGCCATGGAGATCTATCAGTACCTGAATCTGGAAAAACTGGACTGCAGTGTGGCAATCATAAAAAATGCCAAGAGCAACAAAATGGGAAAAAAAGACATTATAAAAATAGAAGGGCCTCTCCGGGTAGACCTGGATATTCTCGGGGTTCTGGACGAACACATAACGATCAATATCATTGAGAATGATAACATTGTCGAAAAACGGACGCTGACGCTGCCAGATGTGGTGACAAACATTATAAAATGCAAAAATCCCCGGTGCATCACATCCATCGAACAGGAGCTGCCCCACCGCTTTAAACTCACAGACAAAAAGAACCGGATCTACCGCTGTCTTTACTGTGAACAGAAATTCAAAGGGCAGTTTAAATAAATTTGGGGAAACTTTGAAAATGAACTATTTATTTTACCAATCCATATATAAAGCATATCTTGATGTATACGGAAGAAATATTAAAAATTAAGGGCAGTACTTTATTTGCTACTGCCCCTTAAAAATAATCTTCCTTTTATGCGATGCCACTTCATATGATGTGGTTAGCAGCTTACCAGTCCCGCTCCCGAATTGCCTCCTCTATATCAATAGGAATGCTAAACCAATCCAAAATATAGCCAACATTTTCCCCAATACATTCGCGGGCTACCGTTTCAATCTCGCTGTCATTCTCATCGAATTCCTCCTGCAAGTCGTTGATAACGCAAACCACCTCATCCAATTTTTCCTGAATGACTTCGATATCGGTTTCGCCAGTTTCCAACAGTTCAATTACCTTTTGAAGCCCGCCTTTCACTTTGTCTACCAAAAAGTTTGGGTAATATTCGTCCTGGTACATCTCGTCCAGCAATTTATAATTTGTGTCAAATGCTTTCATCTTGCGCCCCTTTCAAATTCCGATTTTGTTAGTAACCAGCTTTTTTAGAAAATTTTCGTGTTTATAATTCCATAAATACTTCAAATAGATCAATGTTTAAACCATTTCATTATCTCTCTGCATGACTGCATAAAGCATTGAGATATTTTTTAATAAATTCGTCCTTACGTTTTGAGTTATACTGCATAATAAAGCGCGGATGTTCTAAAGGCATCACACCTTCATTTTCGCAATCCTGTAAATCATATCCGGCAGGACCTGGCACCTGGAATGTTCGTATTTCCTCTGTATCTCTTCGCTTCTTCCCACAAGAGGGACTCCTGTTGCCGAATTATCTGAAACCACCAGCAGTGCCACCGCAGGAATGTCCATCATTTCAGCAATGGCGTAAAAGGTGGAGGTCTCCATCTCAATTAAATCCGTGTCAAAGGATCTGATCGCATCCAAGTGCGTGTATTCCATGGCAATGGAGTCGGTACAGAAAACACTGGCTTCCTTAATGGAATAGCCGTTTTCCGACGCCAGCTTACGCACCCTTGCCACATAGTCTCTGTCAGGATAGATCCTCTCAAAAGGGACATAATCCCTGATGCTCTCTTTCAGATATGTATTGGCCAGCGTTCCCGCCACTGAAAAACTGGGCGTACACACATCTCCTATGTCAAATTCCTCTTTCAGCGCACCCACCGCCCCCGCAAATATGAGCTTACGAAATCGAAGTTCGCCGCAGATCAGCAGATAATCCAACATATTACAGCCCCCCGCCGCCGTTTTGATCCATGCGATCTTCAACCCGTCCTTCTCCACCAGAAAACCCTGACAATAGCTTTGCGAGCCTAATTCCGTATACTGGAAACTGTTGTCCTTAAGTATTTTACCAGGGCTGTAGGACGGAGCGACCACCAGGGCGTCATAGACCACATCGTTTGTCAGTCCGAAATTAATCTTTGCCAGCCCCTCCATATTATACTTATGCAAATTGTCCAAAATCGCTTTTAACCTGGCTGTCATTCATTATCTCCTTCATATCCGGCGTGTTCTTTGCTGTTGTTAACTATTTTTGTTTAAGTTTTATACAGATACACACCCATTTTTACATCAATTACATCATTTATTATGGCTTGCTGATTTTCTGTTGCCAAAATGTTGCCACGCATTTATTATAGCAAATCCCGGCAAATTGACAACCTGTTTTTAAAATGTTACGCAGTAAAAACCATTTTTGAAGGTAAAAGTATAAAATACCCTCTGCACCATTTCCTTAATTGTCTTTATGCTGCCACTAAACACTCAATGGCGCAAATTAACCCTTTTCAAATTGGCGCCATCGAGCTGCATTAGTGTGATGGTATACACATACTTTGGGATAGTTCCCTATGTACGCATTATATCTTTAATCAATCTAAAAATTCTACGGAACCATTGTCAATGTGGTATACTGCACCACATACTTTTAATCCATCCTTATCCTCATCCTGAATACCAAGGCTTTCTTTAATGATGGACACGCTTCTCTCTACATTTAAGCAGCAAGCACGGTATTCATCCTTTTCTCCGCCAATGGCCTTGCGGATCTCATCTGTGATAAACTTGGTATAGCCGTCTGGCTCCTGGTGAAGCGCTGCACCAACGGCGCCACAGTGGCTGTGTCCCAGAACCACTACCAGTTTGGTTCCAAGGTGGCCTGCCGCATACTCCACACTGCCGAGCTGGTGATTGTCCATAACATTTCCAGCCACACGGATAACGAACAATTCACCGATGCCTGCGCTGAAAATACTTTCGGGAATAACCCTGGAATCTGAACATGTTATCACAATAGCATATGGGCTCTGTCCTTCATCGCAAGTAACCTGTCTGATCTGCGGAGATACATCTCCTGGATTTGTCATCGCTGTCAGATAACACTTATTTCCTTCTATAAGTTTTTCCATTGCCTCCGCTGCTGTTACCTTTTGTTCCTGCATAAATACTATCCTCCATTTCTGTCCCATGAATCCGGCAGCTATACCACGCCTGACCTGTTCACCGGACTTCTTTGTTTTGTGCAGATTATAACATATATTTTAGGATAATTCAACGTCCTTCCTCAAATCTCATATCCCAGTGTCCGAAGCATTTTCAAATCCGTATCTATAGATATTCCCATCGTAGTTAGAAAATCTCCGCTGATGGCTGCATTTGCCCCAGACATAAAGCAGGCTCTTCCCTTGTCCGGCAGGTATTCCCTCCCAGCAGCCAGGCGGATAAATATATCCGGAAGGGCAAAACGCAGCAGGGCGATCGTTCGGCGGACCTCGTATTCCTGGAGGGGCTCTGCCCCTTCAAAGGGGGTTCCCTGCGCCGGATCCAGTAGATTTACTGGCACTGAGTCCACCCCCAGCTCCCGTTCATTTAGCGCCAGTTCGATGCGGTCCTCCAGACTCTCGCCGATACCGAAAAGCCCACCGCTGCACACAGAAAGCCCTGCCGCTTTCGCAGCCCGGATCGTAGCCTTCTTCTCCTCATACGTGTGGGTGGTACATATTTTTTGAAAATAAGTTTCTGAACTTTCCAGGTTATTATGTATCATCTGTATTCCTGCAGCCTTTAACTTGTCCAGATCCTCCTTCCCCAGCAGTCCCAGGGAACCACAGAGACGCAGGCTGGTTTCCTGACGAAGCCGGCGCAGAGTATGGCAGAGCTCTTCCACATCTTCACTGGGCAATACTTTTCCCGAAGCAACGACGCCATATGCCATCATGCCCCGGCTGTCCTTTTCCATGGCGTCTTCTAGCAGCTGAACGGTTCCCAAAAGGGGAAAACGCGGCACTTCCCGACAGGAAGGATTGGATCCCGACTGGGCACAGAATTTACAGTCTTCCGGACAGGGACCTCCCTTGGCACTGATCACAGCACAAAGATCAAAGGCATTTCCACAAAAATGCCTCCGAACCTCATCGGCTGCCTGGCAGAGCTCCTCCAACGGTTCCTCTGCCAGACTCATGATCTCCATTTTAGAGCATGCACCACCTTTATACAGTTTTTTTTGCAGTTTCTCTATTCTGCTCATATTGATTCATCACCTTTACTAACGGTCTCGCCATCAAACTCGCCACCACACATTTTACCGCATCTAATGGAAGAAACGGCGCACAGCCGGTCAAAAATGCTGCCTTCAAAGACAGTCCTGTCACTGTCACCATCCAGATCATGGCAAAAAAATACATCACTGGTATGCCGATGCAAATCGTGGTCAGCATGTATCTTGGTATGCTGTACATTTTTCCTTTTAGCAAAGAAATCAGCACCACAGCCACCAGAAAACCGATAAAAAATCCACCGGTTGTTCCCATAAGATAGGTAAGGCCACCCTTTCCTCCATTTGCCACTGGTACTCCCACCGCACAGAGCAGTATGTACACCAGGATGGAAATGCCGGCTTCCAGCGGAGAGAGCAGCAGGGCGATAAGATTTACTGCCAGTGTCTGAAGGCTGATCGATGCTACGGCAAAGGGCAGGGGAATAACAATATAGGATGCCACGATAAGAAATGCCGTCATCAAGGTAATCTTTGTAATCATTAATGTTCTTTTTGAAACGTTCATAATGTCAACCTCTTTTCTTCTTTAAGTTTACATTATAATATCACGGCGATAAAAAAATGTCAACCCATCACACTTGATAAGTTGACATTTTAATTTTTTAAGCTATCCGATCAAAACAATCCTGTAATCTCTCCCTCTTCGTCTACATCAATCCGCTCTGCTGCTGGCACCTTAGGAAGCCCTGGCATCGTCATAACCGTTCCAGTGATCGCCACCACAAAACCAGCTCCCGACGATACATACACGTCGCGGATGTGTATGGAAAAATCTCTGGGACGTCCCAGCAGTGTGGGATCGTCCGACAGGGAATACTGGTTTTTTGCCATACAAACCGGCAACTTTCCAAAACCCAGAGCCTCCAGTCGATCGATCTGAGCCTGCACCGCCTTGTCGTATACGACCTCTTTCGCCCCATAGATCTCTTTCGCCACTGTCTCCATCTTCTCCCGGAGAGAAAGGGAATCTTCGTACAGGCACTGGAAATGACTTTCCTCTGTCTCGACAGTTTCCACTACCGTCTTTGCCAGCTCGATTCCACCCTCGCCGCCCTTTTCCCATACCTGGGACAGCGCAAAACGGCAGCCTCTCTCCTCACAGAAGTTTTTCACGAATTCCAGTTCCGCCTCGGTATCAGTCACAAATTGATTCAGGGTGACCACACAGGGGACTTTATATTTTGCCACATTTTCAATGTGCTTTTCCAGATTGGCAATTCCCTTTTTCAGAGCTTCCAGATTTTCCTGCCCAAGGTCTGTCTTCGCAACACCACCATTATACTTAAGAGCCCGTACCGTCGCGACCAGAACCACTGCATCCGGACGGAAACCACCCATTCGGCACTTGATATCAAAAAACTTCTCGGCGCCGAGATCTGCGCCAAACCCAGCCTCAGTGATCGTATAATCTGCAAGTTTTAATGCCGTCTTCGTTCCCCGCATACTGTTGCAGCCATGAGCAATATTGGCAAAAGGTCCGCCGTGGACGATGGCCGGCGTGTGCTCCAGCGTCTGGATCAGGTTTGGCTTCAGTGCTTCTTTGAGAAGCGCTGCCATAGCACCCACTGCATTCAGTTCCTTTGCCGTCACCGGTTCCCCCTCATAATTATAAGCAACGATAATACGTCCAAGCCGTTCTTTCAGATCTCTCATGTTTTCTGCCAGACAAAGGATCGCCATAATCTCCGATGCCACCGTGATAATAAAATGATCCTCTCTGGTGACACCATCCACTTTTCTTCCGAGACCAACGGTAATATTCCGGAGCACCCGGTCATTCATATCCTCGCAGCGCTTCCAGACAATCTGTTTCGTGTCAATACCAAGGGCGTTCCCTTGATGTATGTGGTTATCCAGCATTGCCGCCAGCAGGTTATTGGCGGAGGTGATGGCGTGAAAATCTCCGGTAAAATGAAGATTCAGTTCATCCATCGGAACCACTTGGGCATAGCCTCCTCCGGCTGCTCCTCCTTTAATACCAAAACACGGACCAAGAGACGGCTCTCTCAATGCGATAACTGTTTTCTTCCCCAGCTTATCCATCGCCTGACCAAGACCGACGGTAGTGGTCGTTTTCCCTTCCCCCGCCGGGGTAGGATTAATGGCTGTCACCAGGATCAGCTTTCCGTCCTTTCTGTCCTTGACCTTTTCCCAAAGATCGTCCGTCAGCTTCGCCTTATATTTTCCATAAAGATCCAAATCCTCTTCCTGGATATCCAGTTTTTTCGCAACTTCCTGAATCGGTTCAAGTTCTGCTTCCAAAGCAATCTCAATATCTGATTTCATCTTACCTCTCCTTCTGGTGATAATCGTTGAGCGGAGCCATCCGGCGCTCCATTTTCTACCAACAAAGTTACATCATAAGTATACCACATTATCATGATAACTCAACCGTCAAAATGCCAGTAAATTCGTAAAAAAATTAACTTCTAAATATCTTTTCTTTCAATATATACCGGAGATATTCCTGGACGATATCCAGCTCCGGGGCGCACTGGTACAACATCCTGGCTCCTGCTACATCCTCAATCTCATTGAGGATCAGCCGTCTCCCGCCATCCACGATAAAATCAATACCCGCCATGCCAAACTCCATCCTCTCCAGGACAGATTTCACAATGCAGATTTCCTGGCTGGAAAGTTTATACTGGCACACCTCTCCTCCCAGGGAAAAGTTAGCACGGAAATCCCCAAAAGAACTCCTCATCACCGCAGCAAAGATCTTCTTTCCCACCACATAAATCCTCACATCCTGGCTCCGTTTTCCCTCTGCTGAAGACCCACCACGGATCATCGGCTGCAGCACAAAGTCATGACCACCGATCCCAGACAGGACCTTCCTTTTGTCCTCCCCGATGGAAAACACCTGCGTTCCCCCGTGGCCATCCACTGCTTTTACGACAAAGTCAGAGGCGGAGCGGATCAGCTCCCGTTCCTCCTGTTCAAAGGATCTACTGTATATAAACTGATTTTTAAACAGGTGAATGAGCTCCTGAGGTTTTTGGGTGAGGATGTCTGAAAGTTCTTTTCCAGAGAAAGTAAGAGATGGCACCGATAGCACCTGATCCTTGAAATGCTCCAGCGTCCGCCCCTTATGGTTGCAGACATAACTGACCTGATACGAATTAAAGACTGGGATCCCCGCCTGCTCCAGCATCTGGTTGATCTCCGGGCAGATGGTCCGTACCAGGGCACAAACCGGCATTTCGCTATCCCGTAGACGCCGGGGCAGGGTTTCTGCCAGCACCAGCTCCACCTGGATCTCATAAGTGCGGCACCGCTCCTGGTACATCTGAATATAAGAAGCATTCCGCTCCATTCCTTCTCTGTCATAGATCATCCATAATTTCATATCGCGTATCCTAAACCTCCATGCTGTTTTCAACTTTTGGAATAGATATACTCCATAATATAGTCCGCTGTGTTTATTCCAGTGCAGTCATAGAGATTCTTAAAATGGGCATTGGAGTTTACCTCGCATACCAGGAAGCCATCTTCTTGGAACAAAAGATCCACTCCTGCAAAGTCACAGCCTGCCGCCTGCGCTGCCCAGACTGCCAGAAGGCAGGCTGCCTCCTCTGGTTCATACCCTTCCATATGGCCTCCGCTGGTGATATTGGCGCGAAAATCATTGTCTGAATAACGCCGCATCGCCGCTACCACCTGATCTCCTACCACCTGAAGCCGCACATCCTGACCATAGCTGGCGGAGATATACTGCTGGAGAAGAAAAGGCTTCTTTTCAACAGCTTCCAGGATATGCTCCAGATCTTCACGGTTCTCCGCCATATAGACCTGTTCCCCAAAGGAGCCAAAGGCTTCCTTGACGATCAGAGGATATCCCAGCCCGTTCTCCAGGCTGTGCACGAAATCCAATGACGGAAATCCCACATTCTCATAAGTCATGGGACCAGAGATGGTTCCAGGGATCGGAATCCCTGCTTCCAACAGGGCGAGATAAGTTTTCCTTTTGTCGTCACAGACTTCAATGGAATGGCTGCTATTGTACACTGGAATTCCCGATAACTCCAGATATCTGGCAAGAATCACATCCTTATCCCAGAAAAGTACGAAATCCGGTTTGGAAACAGCCGGATCCAGCTCAAAGATTCCAGTATAAATCTCTGTATTGGATCTCACCTCCAGGCAGATCCCTTTTCTTTCAGCCGCCGCCACAAACATTTTAGTCAGTTCCGTAAATTTACTGGTGCACAAAAACCCGTTTACCACAAGCCATCCTTTCAAAGGTATCCTCCCTCTCATCCCTCGGTTTCCAGATAGTTCTCAAACTGTTCCATGGACATAAGGATCGTCCTCGGCTTCGTTCCTTCCTCCGGTCCAACCACACCAGCGTCACAGAGCTGGTCCATGATCCGGGCGGCGCGGTTAAAGCCGATGCGGAATACCCTTTGGAGCATTCCGATGGATGCCTTATCCTTTTCAATAATAAAGCGCCCCACTTCCACAAAGAGCTCATCTCTGTCATTTCCACCCGGTGCTCCTCCGGCAGCACCTGCCTTGGCTCCCACCGGATTTGCCTCGATATGCTTTGTGATCTCCTCGTTGTAGGATGGTCCTGACTGCTGCTGTTTCAGAAATGCCACCACGTCATCCCGCTCTTCATCGGATACGAAAGCTCCCTGAATACGCACAGGCTTTGGATAATCCTGGGGCGCAAAAAGCATATCTCCATTTCCCAGGAGCTTCTCTGCCCCAGCGCTGTCAATGATGGTCCGGGAATCAATAGCAGACGACACCGACAAGGCGATGCGGGACGGAATATTTGCCTTGATCAAACCGGTAATGACATTGACAGAAGGTCTCTGGGTCGCCAGTACCAGATGGATTCCCGCCGCTCTCGCCAGCTGCGCCAGACGGCATACTGCATCTTCGACCTCTCCCGGTGCTACCATCATGAGATCGGCAAACTCGTCCACGATAATTACGATCTGGCACATCTTTTCGTAGGTGTTCTCTTCGTTGTATTTGAGTCCGGCGATTTTTTTGTTATAACTCTTTATGTCCCGGACGCCCAGCTCTGCAAATTTATTGTAGCGCACCGTCATCTCCTGCACCGCCCAGTTCAGCGCCGCAGAAGCTTTCTTAGGATCCGTCACCACCGGGATCATCAGATGGGGGATATCTGCATAGGCTGTCAGTTCCACCATCTTCGGATCCACCATAATAAATTTGACGTCATTAGGATCTGCCTTATAGATAATACTCATAATTAAAGTATTGATACACACCGATTTACCAGAGCCTGTCGCCCCTGCCACAAGCATATGGGGCATTTTGGCAATATCTGTGACAATGGTTTTTCCACTTATGTCCTTTCCCACAGCAAAGGACACATTGGACTTAGCGCTCTGAAATTCCCTGCTCTCCAGCAATTCACGAAGAGTCACCATATTCCGTTTGGCATTCGGCACCTCGATGCCCACTGCCGCTTTGCCGGGGATCGGCGCCTCGATCCTTATATCCGAAGCCGCCAGGCTCAGCTTGATATCATCCGCAAGTCTGGTGATGCTGCTCACCTTTACGCCCTGCTCTGGTACCAGCTCATACCGGGTCACGCTCGGTCCGCAGCTCACGTCTCCCATCTTCACCTTGACACCAAAACTCTCCAATGTTCCCTGAAGTTTGGCCGCCGTGTCGATCAGATCCTTATCACTGAGGCCCTTGTTCCCCGCCTTTGGCTGGGAAAGCAGATCCAGGGAAGGAATTACATATGCACTTTCCTGCTGGAGTTCTGGTTTTCGGATCTCTTCCTCGATCTGCTGAATCCCCGCCTGGGGATCCTCCGTGTTTGATTCCTTCTTTCCAGGCTCTCTGCTCTTTTGCTCTTTCGTATTCTGTTCTTTGATCCCCTTCTCATAAGCCGATTTGTTATTTCCAAATTTTGTATCAAGTTCTTCCTGATACACTGGATTTTCAGCTGAATCTGGTGAACCTCCCCGGATAATGGATATGTTCGGGAGTTCTGGCTCTTCCGTAACCGCACCAGATCCTTGTTCCTGCTCTGTCTTTTCTTCCTCTTCCGCCTCCGGCTCCACTGGCTGCATCTGCACCTTTTTCCGTTTTCGTTTTGTCTCTTTTCCTTTCTTCTTCTCAAAGGTGTGTACCTTCATCTGCCGTTTGGCCGGCTCTTCCTCCTTCTCTTCGTAATCCTCGTATTCTATGTAGTCCTTTTTCGCAGACTTTTCTTCATAGAGATCACGGATCGCCGCAAAGATCAGCTTCCTCGTGATGAGCATCACAAAAAGCAGAGTCAGTCCTAGTATGATCACCAGAGAACCTGCTCTTCCTGCCAGAAGTGTCAAAAGGTACGAAAGTATCCCACCCAAAAAGCCGCCGCCCGTCCGCTCGCTGCTGCAGAGTTTGAATACTTCGATCAATCCATCCGCCTTGCTGTCGATCACCCATTGGAAAATACCACAAAGACATATGTACAATCCCGCACTGTAAATGATCTTACGTTTCAGCTCGGAATTGTCCGGGTTGGATATAAAAAATCCACTTGCCACAAGAAGGCAGATAGGAAAAATATAAGAAACAGCACCAAAAAGTCCAAAGAGCAGCCCGCTTAGGAGCTTTCCCCCGACGCCACACAAATCAAACAGACTCAGCAGTGACAAGATGGAAAATACGATGATCACCAAAAGTATGATCTCTCTTCCTAAGGGAGTCGCATCCTGAACTTTTTTCACAGGTTTTCTCTTCTTATTTGCCATTATTCTTCAAACCTTTCCCTCTCCTTCAACGCCGCTTCTCAGGCGTGAATCATTTTTTTCAGATAAGCCAGCGCAGAAGAGAGATTCCCAACTTCATTCACCAGCTTCTCCTCCACCGCCTCTTTTCCCACAAGAACTGTCCCAAGATCCTTGGAAAGCATGCAGGTATTCATCATAAGCTCTTCGATCCGTTCTTTCTTCGCCTCACAGTTCCTTACGATAAAATCAATGATCCGGTCCTGAATCTGCTGGAACTGTCCGTAGGTCTGGGGAGCCCCGATTACCATGCCGCTCATGCGTACCGGATGTATAATCATCGTCGCACTAGGCACAATAAAAGAATGATCGGTAGCCGTCGCCAAAGGTACACCAATAGAATGGCTGTCACCAATAATCAGCGATGCCGTCGGCTTGCTCAGACCAGCGATCATCTCTGCCAGCGCAAGGCCGCAGGACACATCCCCTCCCACAGTGTTTACCAAAAATAAAATTCCCTTGACTTCCTCATCGTGTTCTGCGGTCGCCAATAGAGGAAGCAGATGTTCGTATTTTGTGGATTTTGTATTTTCTGAGACACACTCGTGTCCCTCGATTTCTCCGATGATAGATAGCAGCTGGATCCCGCCCAGCTGACATTGTCCGTATTCTTTGATATTCTCTGTTCCCATGTCACACACACCTTTTCT
>CAMXSH010000018.1 GCA_947246475.1 uncultured Roseburia sp. | reverse complement strand
GAATATGGGCGGATTTACCTCTACTATCCCATCAACGAGGTAGTGGAGCTGCTCCGCTGTGGGCGGCAGAAAGCGGTCAACACCCTGCGGGAGCTGCAATATGCCGGACTGGTGGAGATCCAGAAACAGGGCTGTGGAAAGCCCAACCGCATTTACCCAAAATCCTATGAAGCGGTTCCAAATACCGACTTCAAGAAATCCCGTTCTGGTACGCCGGAGGACTGAAAACCGCACTCCACAAGTACGATAATCAATCCTCTTGAAGTACAAAAACCGGACAGTATATAGAAATACAGAGATAAAAATATTGATTTATATTGTATCCATTCCCTTCCTATCCGAGATATTTTCTACGGGATTTTCCTGTGGAAAAGTCCCGGAAAGGAACGGAATGGGGAAAGGAGTTTCATGGCACAACACGCAATTTTGCGATTTGAAAAACACAAGGGCAATCCGGCAAAACCGCTGGAAGCCCATCACGAACGGCAAAAGGAACAGTACGCCAGCAATCCCGACATTGACACCAGCCGGAGCAAATACAACTTCCACATCGTTAAGCCGGAGGGACGATATTACCACTTCATTCAGAGCCGCATTGAACAGGCTGGCTGCCGCACCCGCAGGGACAGTACCCGGTTTGTGGATACGCTGATTACCGCCAGCCCGGAGTTTTGGGGGAAGAAGTCCCCAAAAGAGATACAGGAATTTTTCCAGAGGGCGGCTGATTTCTTAATCGGGCGGGTAGGGAAAGAAAATATCGTGTCGGCGGTGGTACACATGGACGAGAAAACGCCCCACCTGCATTTGACCTTTGTTCCGCTGACAAAGGACAACCGCCTGTGTGCAAAGGAGATTATCGGCAACCGGGCAAACCTGACGAAGTGGCAGGACGATTTTCACGCCTATATGGTGGAGAAATATCCTGACTTGGAGCGTGGGGAGAGCGCCAGCAAGACAGGCAGGAAGCATATCCCCACCCGTCTGTTCAAACAGGCGGTCAATCTCTCCAAACAGGCAAAAGCCATTGAAGCCACACTGGACGGTATTACCCCGTTCAACGTCGGGAAGAAGAAAGAGGAAGCCCTCTCCCTGTTGAAAAAGTGGTTTCCGCAGATGGAGAATTTCTCCGGTCAGCTCAAAAAATACAAGGTCACAATAAACGACCTTTTGGCGGAAAATGAAAAACTGGAAGCCAGAGCCAAAGCCAGCGAAAAAGGCAAGATGAAAGATACGATGGAACGGGCAAAGCTAAAAAGCGAACTGGACGATTTACAGCGGCTGGTTGACCGTATCCCGCCGGATATACTGGCGGAACTGAAACGGCAGCAGCGGCACACAAGAGAACGGTGATTGATGGCAGAAAACATTTCACGCCGTAACATGGCGGCACTTCACTTTGAAAACTAAATACGGAGGTGCTATGGAGCATATCAGATACAAGAAAGAAACCGAAGTCGTGACTTTTCAGGGAAAGGAAATCACGCTGGAAAATCTCTCCCCGGTGTTCACGCCGGAGCAGGAAGCGGCAAAACGCCGATATCTGGAACAGCAGCTTTATGAGGTGTTCCGCAAGTATGCCGACAAACGGCAGAGTGAGGAAGCCGGGGCATAAGATTTTCCGAAGCCATCGTTGATTTGCGGGGCTGCTGACGGTATAATAAAGGTGTCAGCAGCTCCGTTTCTTTTTTAAGAACAGGAGCGACAATATGAACAATCGAATAGCCACAATCTATGCAAGACAATCGGTGGACAAAAAGGACAGCATTTCCATTGAAAGCCAGATTGAATTTTGCAAATACGAGTTGAAAGGCGGTAACTGCAAGGAATACACAGACAAAGGGTACAGCGGCAAGAACACAGACCGTCCGAAGTTTCAAGAACTGGTGCGGGACATCAAGCGGGGCTTGATTGCAAAGGTCGTGGTTTACAAGCTCGACCGTATCAGCCGTTCCATTCTGGACTTTGCCAACATGATGGAGCTGTTCCAGCAGTACAATGTGGAGTTTGTGTCCTCTACGGAAAAGTTTGATACCTCCACCCCAATGGGGCGGGCCATGCTGAATATCTGTATCGTGTTCGCCCAGCTTGAACGGGAAACGATACAGAAGCGGGTAACGGACGCTTACTACTCCCGCAGTCAGCGGGGCTTTAAGATGGGCGGGAAAGCCCCTTACGGCTTCCATACGGAGCCTATCAAGATGGACGGTATCAACACAAAGAAGCTGGTGGTAAACCCGGAGGAAGCGGCCAATATCCGGCTGATGTTTGAGATGTACGCCCAGCCCACAACTTCCTACGGGGACATTACCCGGTACTTTGCCGAACAGGGGATTTTGTTCCATGGCAAAGAGCTGATACGCCCCACGCTGGCGCAGATGTTACGCAATCCTGTCTATGTGCAGGCAGACCTTGATGTGTACGAGTTTTTCAAAAGTCAAGGGACAGTCATTGTCAATGACGCCGCCGATTTTACAGGCATGAACGGCTGCTATCTGTATCAAGGGCGGGATGTGAAACCCAGCAAAAAGAACGACTTGAAAGACCAAATGCTGGTGCTGGCTCCCCATGAGGGCATTGTCCCCTCCGACATCTGGCTGACCTGCCGCAAGAAGCTGATGAACAACATGAAAATCCAGTCCGCCCGGAAAGCCACCCACACATGGCTGGCGGGAAAAATCAAATGTGGGAATTGTGGATATGCTCTTATGAGTATCTTCAATCCGTCCGGCAGGCAATATCTCCGCTGCACAAAACGGTTGGACAATAAAAGCTGTGCAGGGTGCGGGAAAATCATCACTTCGGAACTTGAAGCGGTTGTTTATCAGCAGATGGTAAAGAAGCTGGAACATCACAAGACGCTGACGGGCAGGAAGAAAGCGGCAAAGGCAAACCCGAAAATTGCAGCACTGCAAGTGGAGCTTGCCCATGTGGACAGCGAGATTGAAAAGCTGGTGGACAGTCTGACGGGCGCAAACAATGTCCTGCTCTCCTATGTGAATGTGAAGATAGCGGAACTGGACGGGCGCAAGCAGGAACTTCTGGCGAGGATAGCGGAACTGACGGTGGAAGCCATCAGCCCGGAACAGGTCAGCCAGATTTCCGGCTACCTCGACACTTGGGAGAATGTATCCTTTGACGACAAGCGGCGGGTGGTGGATTTGATGATTACCACCATAGCCGCCACAAGCGACAGCTTGAATATCACATGGAAAATCTGACGGGTGGAACCCCTCCCGTCAGATACCTACTCTGTGTAGTCCCTTGTAAACTGTACTTTCCCTTGTTTACTGGCTTTTAAGCATTTTAGCAAAGTCTTACGCAAGACACAACGCAGAAACTATATATAAATAGTGCTGTACTGGTGTTGTAGTGGTGCTATATGGCAAAATTTATGACGTTTTGTGAAAATTATTGAACACTTAGAAAATAAAGAAAACCCCCGAAAATACTGGACTTCCGGGAGTTTTTAAGGCTTTTTGAAATTATTGTAAAATTACCTCTTACTAAACTGTGGAGCTCTACGCGCCTTTTTGAGACCGTATTTCTTACGCTCTTTCATACGAGGATCACGAGTGAGGAATCCAGCTTTCTTCAAAGTAGGTCTCAGGTCAAGATCATATTTGTTTAATGCTCTTGCGATACCATGGCGGATCGCACCAGCCTGACCTGTGAAACCACCGCCCTTGACATTTACAAGCACATCGAACTTATCTGCCATGTTTGTAGCTTCCAGTGGCTGACGAACGATGATCTTCAATGTCTCAAGACCAAAATAATCGTCCATATCCTTTTTATTGATCGTAACTTTGCCGCTTCCTGGCATCAGGTAAACGCGGGCAACACTTGATTTTCTTCTTCCTGTTCCGTAATATCTTTCACTAGCCAATGTTATTTCCTCCTTTCAACCATTAAATATCCAGTGCTTCTGGCTTCTGTGCAGCATGCTTGTGCTCCGGTCCTGCATAGACAAACAGCTTCTTGAGCATCTGTCTTCCCAAAGGTCCCTTTGGCAGCATTCCCTTTACTGCATGAGTCATAACATACTCTGGCTTCTTAGCTAACATATCTTTTAATGTAGTCTCTTTCATTCCGCCTACATAATCTGAATGATGATAGTAGATCTTCTGATTCAGCTTCTTTCCGGTCGTAACAACCTTCTCAGCATTTACAACGATCACATAATCACCAGTATCAATGTGCGGTGTATAGATAGGTTTTTTCTTACCTCTTAAAATATTTGCAATCTCAGATGCGAGACGGCCCAGGGTCTTTCCCTCAGCGTCTACGACATACCATTTTCTTTCCACATCGGATGGACTTGCCATATAACTTTTCATCCTGGAAACCTCCTAAAATATTCATTTACTCTCTTTGTATCAGATTAACTATAAAAAATGTGCTTATTTATGGAGATCTCTCTGCAATGTCCGGAACAGACGATCCCACTGAAAAATACCCATTCACGCTGTATACCGGGGCAGGCATACGGAGAAGGCTTATGTATTTTTCATGCCACAGTATCATATTATATTATAATTTCAGCCCAATGTCAACAGTTTTCTGGCATTCTCTCCCAGGATCTGCGTCTTTTCTCCGGGGTCCAGACTGCACTTCCGGATCCATTCCAGATTTTCCTTCTGACTGCTCCAGGGCGTATCGGATCCAAACATAACCCGATCCACTCCGTGCAGACGCACCAGCTCTGTAAACTGGTCATCATCCAGCATTTTTCCATAGACGCCGCGGTTCTCTACACTCACAGTACCAGTAAGGGAAAATGCGGTATCCATATATACCGGGGCACCACAGATATATTTTTTTACATCCGCCCACATCTGCCAGCCTCCCATATGGGCAAGGATCAGATGGCTGCACTCCACCTCTTCCAGCACACGCAGGATCCTCTTCACATCACAATGCACATGATCGGGATAAACTTCATCCATCCCCGCATGTACCAGTACCAGAAGCCCCTCCTCTGCCGCCGCCTCCAGAATCCTCAGATAGCGGATATCGTCAAAATATGTCTCCTGATAATCTGGATGAATCTTGATTCCCCTAAGACCGCCGTTCCGGATTCCCCGCATCACCATCTTAAGTTCTGAGGTATCTGGATGGACTGCAGCGAAAGATACCAGTCCCTGGTTTCCATATTCCTCCATCCAGCGGATCGCCTGGGCATTGAGCTTTCCTACCTGACCGGGATTGGTTGCCACCGGGAGAAAAACAGAATAGTCCACTCCGTTTTTTTGCATCTCCTCTATCAGAGCTTCCGGGGTTCCCAGGTTTTCTACCTGACTCCCCGATACACTCTCCATCCGTTCCTTCACCTTTTTTGCAATCCTCTCTGGATATGCGTGTGCATGTATATCAATGATCATCCCCATACTCCTGCCTGTTCTCCTCATATTCAATCTGCATCAATCTCAGTCCGCGTGCCGGCGCCGTGGGACCCGCCAGGCTCCGGTCTGCCTGTCTGAGCGCCTGGCAGACAGTCTCCGGCTCCCGCCTTCCCATCCCTATCTCGATCAGTGTCCCTGCAATAATACGCACCATATTATATAAAAAACCGTTTCCTGTAATCCGGATGCGGATATCTTCCCCCTCCTGAAAGATCTGCAGATCATAGATCTTTCTCACCGTAGTCCTGACCTGGCTGCCAGCAGAACAGAATCCGCCAAAATCATGCTCACCACGGAATAACTCTGCTGCCTTTCTCATCCTTTCCACATTTAGGGGAATATATACAAAATGAGAATACATCCGTTTGACAGGCTGCTGTATTTCTGCATTGGTGATCCAGTATTCATAAGTCTTCCGGCTGGGACAATGCCGCGGATGAAAAGACAGGGATACCTTTTCTGAGCGCATTACCCGGATATCCTCGGGTAGACGCTGGTTGACCGCGATGGCGATCTTTTCCGCAGGAATTCTTGTATTGGTATCAAATACCGCCACATTTCCCAGGGCATGTACTCCCGCATCCGTCCTGCTGGCTCCTGCCAGTTCAATCTCTTCTCCCAGCAGTTCATGAAGCGCCTTCGTAAGCACTTCTTCTACCGACAGCGCATTATTTTGAATCTGCCACCCATGATAGCTGCTTCCATCATAGGCCACGGTCAATTTTACTCTCATACCTTCCTCCACTCGGATCAAAATGGCACAAAATGATCTACCGTAATCAAAGCTGCCACGTATAGAACACAAAGCACATAGGCCACAACATCCCTGCGCTGATATGCCAGCGGCTTCATCTTCGTCCTCCCCTCCCCGCCATGGTAACATCTTGCCTCCATGGCCAGCGCCAGATCATAGGCGCGCCTTGTAGATGAAACCAGAAGGGGTACGAGGATAGCTACCATCGCCCGGAGTCTCTGAAACAGCCTTCCCTCTTCAAAATCCGCACCCCTGGCACTCTGTGCCCGGATGATCCGGTTTGCCTCTTCCAAAAGAATCGGTATAAAGCGCAGGGCAAGAGACATCATCATCGCCAGATCATGCACTGGCACCCCAAGTCTCCCCAACGGCTTTAGCAGGCTCTCAATGCCATCTGTCAGTTTATTGGGCGTGGTGGTATAGGTCAGCAGCGACGAGCCGACGACCAGATAGATAAGCCGGAGCACCATAAAGGCCCCCTTCCTCAGTCCCTGCAATGAAATCGTGATAAATTTCCATTCAAATAAAACTTCTCCAGGTGTAAAAAAAACATTAAAAAATGCGGTAAAGCAGATCAGGAACAGAACTGGTTTCAGTCCTTTCATCATAAATGAGAAGGGCACCCTGCTCATGATCACTGCTGTCACGATAAACACCGTGGCCACCAGATATCCGGAAAAGCCGCGAAATAAAAATAAAGAAATGAGATAGATAAAAACAGCCACGATCTTCACCCGCGGATCTAATGTATGTATTTTTGACTCAACCGGATAATATTGTCCGATGGTAATATCTCTCAACATAATCCCAGACTAATTCCTTTCTTTTCTACTTCTGTAGGCTTTGTAAATAGCGTCCGCTGCCTGCCTTACATTGATTGCATTGTGGGGAAGCTTTATTCCCCTTGCCGCCAGCCCCTCCATTACATAGGTTGTCTGGGGCGCCCGTAATCCGATACGCTCCAGCTCTTTATAATGGGAAAAGACCTCTTCCGGAGTCCCGTCATAAGCCACTGTTCCGCCATTCATCACCACAAGCCGCTTTGCATATTTTCCCATGTCTTCCATACTGTGGGACACGACGATCACTGTGATCTTCCGCTCTTCGTGCAGTCTCTGGATCAGTTCCAGTATTTCATCCCTTCCCTTAGGATCCAGCCCCGCCGTAGGCTCGTCCAGGATCAGCACTTCCGGCTGCATGGCCAGCACACCAGCGATAGCCACTCTCCGCTTTTGGCCGCCGGACAGCTCCAGCGGCGATACATCCAGAAGTTCATCCGGTATTCCCACCTGTTTTAATGCCTCAAAAGCATTCATGTCCACTTCCAATGATTCCATCCCAATATTTTTCGGGCCAAAACGCACATCTTCGATCACAGAACTCTCAAACAGCTGCTGTTCCGGATACTGAAATACAATAGAAACCTTGGAACGCAGCTTCTTTTTTGAAAAATCCTTGTCGTTGATATCTTCTCCATTGTAGTACACCCCGCCGGAGACAGGCTTCAGGAGACCATTCAGATGCTGGATAAGCGTAGATTTGCCGGATCCTGTATGCCCGATGAGTCCGATAAATTCTCCGTCCCCAATCTGCAGAGTAACATTATACAACGCCACCTTTTCAAATGCTGTTCCTTTTCCGTAGATGTATTCTACCTCATTAAGTAAAATAGACATAATCTCCTCATTTCTGTCCCGCGCCTGCGAAACACCGCGCTGCTGCTTCCACAAATTCTTCTACTTTAATCACATCTGCAGGTATATCCATTCCCCGCTTCCTCAGTTCCGATGCCAGCTCTGTCACCTGGGGCACATCCAGATGCCATTTCTTGAGCTGGTCTGCCTGGGCAAATACCTCCCTGGGAGTTCCCTCCATTACCAGCTTTCCTTCATTCATTACGAGAATGCGGTCCGCCTGGGCTGCCTCATCCATATAGTGGGTGATCCACAGGACCGTGATCCCCTCTTTCTCATTTAATTCCCGGACCGCCTCCAATACCTCCCTGCGCCCCACTGGATCTAACATCGCTGTAGACTCATCAAAAACAATACATTTTGGCTTCATGGCAAGCACACCGGCGATAGCCACCTTCTGTTTCTGACCACCAGACAGATTATTGGGAGACTCTTTGCGGCATTTTAACATTCCTACCTTTTTCAGAGAATCTTCTACCCGTTCCCAGATCTCCTCCGTGGGCACTCCAAGATTCTCTGGTCCAAAACCAACATCTTCTTCTACTACATTGTGCACGATCTGATTGTCAGGGTTCTGAAATACCATCCCTGCCCGCTGCCTGACCTCCCATATCATATTTTTATCGGAAGTATCGATACCGTCCACATAAACTATTCCCTCTCCGGGAAGCAGAATGGCATTGATATGCTTTGCCAGTGTGGATTTGCCAGAACCATTGTGTCCCAGCACCGCCACAAACTCCCCCTTATTCACCTGGAAGGACAGATGATCTACCGCCAGTTCCACGCCGATGACCTCGTCCTTTTCATCCCTGCGTATATATTCAAATACAAGATCCTCCACTTTTATCAAAACAGCACCATCCTATCTGTTTGCTTATAAATTTTGCTGTGCTCTGTCTATCGAACAGATACGGCTATTATAACATTTATCGGGAAAGGATACAAGGATACCTGAATGGCTTTATTAAAAAAGCACCAAATAAATTGGCGCTTTTTGACAAACATATATTTTTATAACTTTACAAAAAATCAAAAATCAAATTCTTTGTGAACTGCATTCATCGCTTTGTTGGTATCCTCTTCGTCGATCAGCACCGTAACACGGATCTCAGACGTTGAAATCTGCTGAATGTTAACATTGGCATCATAGAGCGCCTCGAACATCTGGGCAGCAACTCCGGGATTGGTCTGCATGCCCGCACCTACGATGGATACTTTGGATACATTTTTATTTACCTTCACATCCTGGCATTTGAGACTGCCGCTGCGATGTCTCTCAACGGTCTCTACTGCTACATCTGCCATGTCCTCCGTCACGGTAAAGCTGATATCCTTTGTATTATCACGTCCGATGGACTGCAGGATCATATCTACGTTTACATTGTGGTTGGCAAGGTGCCGGAACAGCTTAAATGCCACTCCTGGCTGGTCCTCCAGACCTACGACTGCTATTCTGGCTACGTTCTTGTCACTTGCCACACCGCTGATAAGCATTTTTTCCATTTTAACTTCCTCCTTCACTATAGTACCTTCTGTTGTATTCAGACTTGAACGAACCACCAGCTGTACACCATACTTTTTCGCCATTTCCACAGAACGGTTGTGAAGAACCCCTGCTCCAAAGCTGGCGAGTTCAAGCATTTCATCATAGGTAATCTGGTCAAGTTTCTTAGCATCCTCTACAATACGCGGATCTGCGGTGTAGACACCATCCACATCTGTGTAGATCTCGCAGGCATCAGCATGAAGCGTTGCCGCCAGAGCCACCGCTGTCGTGTCAGAACCGCCGCGTCCCAATGTGGTATAATCGTCATATTTGCAGATCCCCTGGAACCCTGTCACAATTACTATTTTTCTCTGTTCCAGTTCATGACGGATACGATCCTTATCAATCTTAATCAGCTTTGCATTTCCCGCCACAGAGGTCGTGTGCATCGCCACCTGAAAAGCATTCAAAGAGATGGATGGCACGCCCAGGGAATGCATCGCCATCGCCATCAGCGCCACGGAGGTCTGTTCTCCTGTGGTAAGCAGCATATCCAGCTCACGCTTCGGCGCGTTGGGATTGATATCATTTGCCATTTCCAGCAGCACATCTGTCTGCTTTCCCATAGCAGAAAGGACGACAACTACGTCATGTCCCTTTTTATAATCCTCTATACAACGGTTTGCCACATTAAAAATCCTCTCTTTATCAGCAACCGAAGTACCACCAAATTTCTTTACGATCAACATGTTCTTTTCTCCTCCTGTCATTCTGAAACAGATCCTAATAATTCTTCCATAAGCTGATACCCGTTTTCCTGGTAATTTCCACTCTTCTCAGCCTCTTTTTCATTATAATTCCATGTATGTTCCTCTTCTGCAGTACTGTCATACAACAGATAAGGAACTGGATCACTGGAATGGGTGCGGGTACAGATCGGGGTTGGATGATCCGGCATAACCAGCATCCGGAAATCTTCTCCCAGCTCCGTCATTCTGTTGTACACGGGGCCAATAACCCTTTTATCCAGATATTCTATTGCCTTGATCTTTTTCTCCACACTGCCCTGGTGCCCCATCTCATCCGGCGCCTCCACATGGATGTAGACAAGATCACTGCCACCCTCTGTCACTGCTTTTACCGCAGCCTCCGCTTTTCCTTCATAATTGGTTTCCAGGGTTCCATCTGCCCCTTTTACCTCGATATTGCTCATACCTGCGCCCACCGCGATTCCTTTTAAAAGGTCTACCGCTGAGATCATGGCGCCCTTTTTCCCAAATTTCTCTTCAAAATTATCCAGCTCCGGTTTGGTTCCCGCTCCCCAGAACCAGATAGAATTTGCTTTGTTCAGCCCCTTCTTGGCTCTCTCCACGTTCAGCGGATGCTGGTTCAGTATATCATAACTCTTTTTCATCATCCCACGGAGTCTGTCATCTGCCGGAAGATACTCTTCAATCTTTTTTCCGAGAATATCATGAGGCGGGGTGAGCTCGGATACCTGTCCATGTTTCCAGATCGTACAGTGACGATAGCTGGTTCCCGTATAAAACTGGTAGACATCATCTTCCATCTCCGCTTTCAGAGCCTCTAAAAGCACCTTCGCTTCTTCTGTGGAAATCTCACCACTGCTGTGGTCGATGATCCTCTTCTCCTCATAAGGAAGATCATCCTCTGAAAGTGTCACAATATTACAGCGGATAGCAATATCTCCTTCTTCCATATCTACACCGATACTCAGCGCTTCCAGCGGAGAACGTCCGGTATAGTACTGCCTGGGGTTATATCCTAAAACGGCAAGATTGGCTGTATCACTCCCTGGCTTCATTCCATGGGGAATGGTCTTTGACAGTCCAAGCCTGGCTTTCTTTGAGATCCTATCCATATTAGGCGTCGCAGCATATTCCAACGGTGTCCTGCCATCCAGCTCTTCTAACGGCTGGTCTGCCATTCCATCACCCAGAACAACAATATATTTCATTGTCTTTCCGTCCTTTCTTCTATCAGTCTTAAACCCGCATCTATTATTTCAGCTTATGCAGACACCCGAATGCGTGTGATGAGCGTAGTAAAGCTCTCTGCCTTTGCCGCAAATTCTTTTTCCTTCAAAGGTCCGGTAATAAATCCACATTCTCCTGAAATTCCGGCGTCAATCATCTGAACCCCGCCAAATACTTCTGAAACCTTCTCTTTCTCAGATTCTGCTACCCGGACAAAGAACCGGTTTTCCATCTCATCCATCGGTGTGATCTCAAGTTTTTGTGCACTCCAGGTAATAGATACATTTTCTCCCTGGTGTTTTACCGCTGCCACCACATCAGCTGCCACAGCACTTGCCGTAGGAAGCTTGCCGGCTCCGGCCCCATAAAACATCACATCCCCCAGCATATTTCCAGTGACAGATATACCATTAAACACGTCATTTACACTGTAAAGCGGATGTGCGCTGTCTACCATCTGAGGCGCCACCATTGCATACACCTGGTCACCCACTTTTTTGCTTGTACCAAAGATCTTAATCGCCGAATTCACCTTCTTTGCATATTTAAAGTCTTCTGCTGTGATCTTCGTGATCCCTTCCGTATAGATGTCCTCATAATCCACTTGTTTTCCATAGGCAAGAGAGGTAAGGATCGCAATCTTTCGGCAGGCATCATAGCCTTCCACATCTGCTGTTGGATCTTTTTCCGCATACCCCAGTTCCTGTGCCTGTTTCAATACCTCGGCAAAATCAGCTCCCTCGTCTGCCATCTTCGTCAGGATAAAGTTTGTCGTACCATTCAGGATACCATTGATCTCCTGAATCTCATCTGCAGTAATACACTGGTTGAGCGGGCGGATGATCGGAATTCCTCCTCCCACACTCGCCTCAAAGAAAAAGTTCACATTCTTGTCCCTGGCGATCTGAATCAGTTCGGCTCCATGGGCTGCCACCAGTTCTTTATTGGAAGAGCAGACACTTTTTCCTTTTAGAAGAGCCGTCTTCACAAAATCATAGGCAGGTTTTGTACCTCCCATGGTCTCGACGATCACACCTACTTCTTCATCCTCTGCGATTACATTATAATCATGAACAAGTATTTCCTGCACCGGATCCTCCGGAAAATCCCGTAGATCCAGGACATATTTTACCTCAACCTCTTCCCCCGCACGTTTCGCAATGCTTTCTGCATTGGTGCGGATCACCTCAACAACTCCGGAACCAATCGTTCCATAACCTAATACTGCGATTTTCATTGTCTCCTCTTCCTTTCTATATGTAAATATCCCAGCGAAGTGCAGGCAGAACTATTCCTGCTTCTCTTGCTGAGACAGATCCAGCTCATCGATCAGATCAAAATCCTCTTCAGACAGCAGTGCATCCGGATTTATCACCACGATCAATTCACCGTCTCTTCTGGCGATAAAATCAATATAATCGGTCCCCACCGTCTGTGCCTCCTTCGGGAAGGTCTGGATATTATCTCCTTCTGCCTGAAACACCTTATCCACGCTGTCCACCATACAGGCAATGCCTCTCTTACTTGTCCGGAGAAGCAATATCTTGGTATCCTTTGTCATTTCGGCAGCAGGAAGATTTAACTTTGCCTGTATATCATAGACCGGATACACCTCGTCCCGCACCACGATGGTTCCCAGAATGCAGTCCGGTGCTTCCGACAAAGGATTGATCTCCTGATAACTTTCAAGACTCTGCATCCCACTGATCTCAATCCCATATTCTCTGCCACTGATAAAAAACGTAATTATTTCTTTCATAAGCCCCTCCATTCCGGACAGTACTTCCCTGGCTCTGCCTCTTTCCCCTACGTCAGTAACTTCCGATAATTTAACTATTGATCCATTTTAAATATCCATTGATGAACACATCCAGATCGCCGTCCATAACAGCCCCAACATTGCCGGATTCCACATTAGTCCTGTGGTCCTTTACCATGGTATATGGCTGCATTACATACGACCGGATCTGGTTGCCCCAGCCGATTTCTTTCTGTTCACCGCGGATGTCGGACTCTTTTTCCAGATTCTCTTGTTGTTTCAGCATATACAGCTTTGCCTTCAGCATCTGCATTGCCTTGTCTTTATTCATATGCTGGGAACGTTCATTCTGGCACTGTACCACGATCCCTGTCGGGAAATGGGTAATACGGATCGCTGATGAGGTTTTATTGATATGCTGGCCGCCGGCGCCACTGGAACGGTACGTGTCGATGCGGATATCATCATCTGCGATTTCGATATCAAGATCCTGTTCAATGTCCGGCATCACGTCACAGGAAACAAAAGACGTCTGACGTTTACCCGCCGCATTAAAGGGAGAAATACGCACCAGACGATGTACACCATGTTCACTTTTCAGATACCCGTAAGCATTGATCCCGTTGATCTGCAGGGTAACGGACTTGAGCCCCGCCTCGTCACCATCCAGAAAATCCAGCATTTCTACAGAATATCCTTTTTTTTCTGCCCATCTCTGATACATCCGGCACAGCATGCTCGCCCAGTCACAGCTCTCTGTTCCTCCGGCTCCTGCGTGCAGGGTGAGAATGGCATTGCTCTCATCATACTCGCCTTTCAGCATCGTAGTGATGCGAAGATCGTCAAAATCCTTCACAAACTCTTCCAGTTCCTCTTTGATCTCCGCCGCCAGTTCCTCGTCCTCTTCCTCATATGCCATCTCGATCAGCGTCATGATATCTTCATACTTTCCACTGAGTCCGTCGGCACGGCTAACGATATCTTTGAGTTCCTTTACCTCTTTCATGGACTGGCTCGCCTTCTCTGCATTCTCCCAGAAATCCGGAGCTTCCATATTTTTCTCCAGCTCCTCAATACGAAACTGCTTCTCGCCAAGATTCAGGGAATCCCTGACCTCAGCGAGAGGCTTTTCATAAGAGGAGAGTTCGACTTTATAATTATCTAACTCGACCATTTTTTAATCCTCTGATTCCAATATAATATAGCCCAGGTTTGAGTCCCCTGGGAAACAAACCTGCCAGGTGAAATTTATTTCACCTGATGAAGCTATGATTCACCAGGTGAAGCAAAGACCCGCCTTATCTGCCACAGCAGTATTTATATTTCTTTCCGGATCCACATGGACACGGAGCATTGCGGCTCACCTTATCTGATTTTCTCGTAACTGGGGCATTCACAGAATCATCTTTGTTGGTTCCTGTCTCTTTCGCCACCTGCTCACGTTCTACTTTCTGCTCGATACGGACATGCATCAATGCCTTTACCGTCTCCTCACGGATGGACTCTGTCATCTCTGCAAACATGTCATAACTCTGGAAGCGGTACTCTGTCACCGGATCCCTCTGTCCGTATGCCTGAAGTCCGATCCCCTGGCGCAGCTGGTCCATATCGTCAATATGATTCATCCAGTGCTGGTCTGTGACCTTCAGAAGAATGACACGCTCGATCTCACGGATCTGCTCTGCCTCCGGGAATTCTGCTTCCTTCATCTCATAGATATGGAGGGCCTCTTCTTTTAATCTCTGGATCAGTTCATTTTTATTTATGCTCTTATCCCTCTCCGGATCAAATGTAACCGGCTCAAAGGGAATGATAGGCAGAAGATTCATATTTAACTCATCCAGATCCCATTCCTCTGGAATCTGATCGTCCCCAATAGTCCTGCCCACATACTTTTCTATCACTTCATCCATCATACCGTAGATGGTATCACGCATGCTCTCCCCATCCAGAACTTTACGTCTCTCAGCATAGATAAGTTCCCTCTGCTGGTTGTTGATGATATCATATTCCAGCAGATTTTTACGGATTCCATAGTTGTTGCTCTCGATCTTCATCTGGGCGCGCTCAATCGCTTTGTTCAGCATCCGGTGCTGAATCTGTTCACCCTCCGGCATACCCAGGGAATTAAATATATTCATCAGGTTCTGGGAACCAAACAGACGCATCAGGTCATCCTCAAGGGAAATATAAAACTTGGATTCACCGGGATCTCCCTGACGTCCGGAACGTCCTCTCAGCTGATTATCAATACGTCTGGACTCGTGCCGCTCCGTACCGATGATCCTTAATCCTCCCAGGTCCTGGACTCCTTCTCCCAGCTTGATATCGGTACCACGGCCTGCCATATTGGTAGCGATGGTCACAGCCCCTGCAATACCTGCGTCTGCAACAATCTCCGCCTCCATCTCATGGTATTTGGCATTCAGTACTTTATGCTTAATGCCCCGTCTCCGAAGCAGATCGCTGAGCTCCTCCGATGCCTCAATGGTGATCGTACCCACTAACACTGGCTGCTTTCTCTCATAGCAATCTGCTATATCTTCTACGATGGCATTCAGTTTTTCTTTTTTCGTCTTATATACGGAATCGTTGTGATCAATACGTGCTACTGGTTTATTGGTAGGAACTTCTACAACATCCATGCCGTAGATCTCACGAAACTCTTTTTCTTCGGTAAGGGCGGTACCAGTCATACCACATTTTTTCGCATATTTATTGAAAAAGTTCTGGAAAGTGATCGTCGCCAGAGTCTTGCTTTCACGCTTAACTTTTACATGCTCTTTTGCCTCGATCGCTTGATGGAGACCGTCTGAATAACGGCGTCCTGGCATAATACGTCCAGTAAATTCATCGACGATCAGCACCTCATCATCTTTTACCACATAATCCTTGTCTAAGAACATGAGATTGTGCGCACGCAGGGCAAGGTTGATACAGTGCTGGATCTCCAAATGCTCCGGATCTGCCAGATTTTCGATATGGAAAAAGCGCTCCACCTTTGCCACACCCTGGGCGGTAAGGTTCACCGTCTTTTCCTTTTCATCCACAACAAAATCACCGGTCTCATTGTCATCTTCTTTCATGATGATATCCATCTTAGACAGCTCTTTCGCAGTACCACGCTTAAGCTGCTTTGCCAGGTTATCACATGCCTCATAAATCTTGGTGGATTTTCCGCTGCTTCCAGAGATGATCAACGGTGTTCTCGCCTCGTCGATAAGTACCGAGTCCACCTCATCCACAATAGCATAGTTAAGCTCTCTCTGTACCAGCTGCTCTTTATAAATAACCATGTTATCACGGAGATAGTCAAATCCAAGCTCGTTATTTGTAGCGTAGGTAATATCGCAGCCATAGGCTTCTCTTCTTTCATCATTGTCCATGCTGTTCAGTATACAGCCTACTGTCAGCCCAAGAAACTCATGGATCTGTCCCATCCACTCCGCATCTCGCTTTGCCAGATAGTCATTGACCGTAACAATATGGACACCCTTTCCCTCTAAGGCATTCAGATATGCTGGAAGTGTGGACACCAGCGTCTTACCTTCACCAGTACGCATCTCTGTGATACGTCCCTGATGCAGAATCACGCCGCCGATCAGCTGCACGCGGTAATGGCGCATGCCGATCGTCCTCTTGGATGCCTCTCTGACAACTGCATATGCCTCCGGAAGAATGTCATCCAATGATTCTCCTTCTGACAACCGGTTCTTGAATTCTCTTGTTTTATCTTTTAACTGCTCGTCTGACAATTTTTCATAATCAGATTCCAGTTTTTCAATCTTGTCCACGATAGGAAGCACTCTCTTTACTTCCCTCTCACTGTGGGTCCCAACTACCTTACTTAATAATCCCATACGTTCACTCTCCATAATAATCAAAGTTTTATCCCAGATTATTTTATCACTAGATCTTCTGTCTTTCAATGATTTTTTTGATTTTCGTTTGTTTTTTACAAACCGTTCACAATCTTTTAACTTCTTTTACATCACTGAAAAACCATGCGTGAATATTGATCTCTACCACCGGAGTTCCGCAGTACTCGCACACTTTGGCACCCAGGGCCGATAGCGGCGCCCCACAGTTGGGGCAGTTAATCCCCAGCGCCTGGGTCCTCTGGTCTTCCACTAATTCCCTGTCCTGTATGTAGATCAGATCTATATTATACTTGGTCTGATACTTTAAGTCTCTTGCACCTTTCAGCAGATTTCCTCCACGGTCTGTCACATAATGAAAACACTCCAATGCCGACTGGAAAGTGATGATACAGCGCCCCTCGCTTTTCCGGTACTGGCTGATCTCCGTCCGGTGTATATGAATCTGTTCAAAATGCTCTCTCTGCCCGGCTTCTTCCAGCATCGCGATATGGGCTGCCAATTCTTCTTTTAACTCTGTGCTGCCATCCTTCGGTATCTCTTTTCCGCCTGTACCGATCGCCCTGAGATAATCCACCAGTATATTATCTGCCCTCTCTTTCATTTCATCGTACTCAAAATCCGGAAAATCCTGAACGATCTTTGGCAGTAAAAGTTTTGTCATGGCAGAGACTGATTTTGGCGTTGAAGCCATCTCCTCCCGCATCCTCTCCGCTCCCTGCCTGAGATCACTGGTTCCAAAAAGTTCCCTCGAAACCTGTCGTGCTTTTCTTCTTAATGCGGCAACTCCGATATAGACCGCTATAACAATGATCAAGATCAATGCCAAAACTATGATCAAACCTGTGTAATTCCCCATATTTCCTCCATTTAAATCAGTTTAATGGCGCCAATTACAGAAAACACTAATCGGCGCCATCGAGCTATTCATTCTATCTTCATTCCAATTCTTTTTTACTCAATATCGTTTTCGTCAAATACATCTCCACATTCCGGACAGAATTTCGGCGGATGATGAGGATCTTCCGGTTTCCATCCACACTTGTCACAACGGTACAACGGGGCTCCTTCCGGTTTCTTTGTCCCGCACTCCATACAGAATTTGCCCTGATTTACAGCTCCACAGCTGCAGGTCCATCCCTCCTGGGAAGCCGGCTTTGCTTTTCCACATTCTACACAGAATTTTCCGGTATTGGCAGTTCCACAGCTGCAGGTCCAGGTATTTCCCTGTTTTCCGGCATTGCCTCCACCTGCTGCATTCGCCACCGGATTTCCAGACACCGGTGCTCCATTCTGAGCTCCGCCCTGCCGGTCCATGGCAAACAGGGCATTGGCATCCATCCCTCCTGCCTGGGATGCCATATTCATCCCGGCAAATGCCATCATCGGTCCCGTAGAAGTATTTGCCGCCGCCGACTTCATTGCCTGGGCCTGGGCCTCTGTCAGAGTTGCCGCCGCCATACCCGGATTGCGTAATACGGCTGTCTTCTGCAGCTCTTTGATCATCGCCTCGTCATCTTCTGAAGCCTTGATAGCATTTACGCCAAAAGATACGATACGGATCCCTCTCAATCCGCTCCATTTTTCAGACAGCTCAGCATTCAAGGCCTCTGCCACTTCCATCGTATGAGCCGGCACCGCACTATAGCGGATCCCCATGGCGGAGATTCTTGCAAATGCCGGCTGCAGCGCTGTCATCAGCTCCGTCTTCAGCTGGCTGTCAATGGTATCACGACGGTATTCATCCACCACATTGCCGCATACATTCGTATAAAAGAGCAGTGGATCAAAGATCTGGTAAGAATACTCCCCATTACAGCGGACAGATATATCCACATCCAGTCCGATATTAGTATCCACCACACGGAAAGGAACCGGTGTGGCGGTCCCATATTTATTTCCCATAATTTCCTTTGTGTTAAAGAAATAAACTCTCTGGTCTTTCCCTGTATCTCCTCCAAATGTAAAACGTCTGCCCACTGCCGCAAAGGTTTTCTTGATATTTTCGCCCAGATCTCCATAAAGCAGACTGGGTTCTGTGGAGGTGTCGTACAAAAATTCCCCTGCCTCCGCACAGAATTCCACAACTTTTCCCTGATCCACAATGATCATGCATTGCCCTTCATTTACAGCCACTACGGAACCATTCGTGATAAGATTATCATTGCCATTGTTTCTGCTGCCAAACCTGCCGCTGGTGCGTTTCTGTCCCTTGACCACAAGAACATCTGATGCCAGTGCATCACAATAAAAGTATTCCTTCCACTGATCCGCCATCTCACCGCGGATCGCACCGCCGATCGCTTTGATCAATCCCATATTATCCTCCATTCTAAAACATTACGTTTCTTTGTAAAAATGGTAAAGTGTCCTTCTGGACCAAACCAAATCGTTTCATCCAGGAGGACACATCTTTTTTCTGAGTCCATATATTTATGAAAATCACTTTATGGACTCTCATATATTCTTAATACTCCGGCTCAATCAGTCCATATGTATTTCCTTTCCTCTTGTAAACAACATTAACCTCCTCCGTCTCAGAATTCCGGAATACAAAGAAGTTATGCCCCAGAAGCTCCATCTGTACACATGCCTCTTCTGGATCCATCGGCTTCATCGCAAATTTTTTAGAACGGATAATGTTGATCTCTTCTTCTTCCTCCATATCTTCATCGATAAATTCCTGGTT
Source organism: uncultured Roseburia sp. (assembly GCA_947246475.1). Taxonomy (GTDB): domain Bacteria; phylum Bacillota; class Clostridia; order Lachnospirales; family Lachnospiraceae; genus Eubacterium_F. Next base: position 21,783 of record CAMXSH010000018.1, on the reverse strand, counting down.
CAGATGTGCTGCATTCTGAGCTTTATCAATCAATTTATTTTTATATTTGCGCAGCTGCCTCTCGATCACTTCTTCTACCAGATCAATGGAAACATACATATCCGAACTTACTTCTTCTGCACGAATGATACTTCCTTTCATTGGAATGGTAATCTCAATCTTCTGTCTGTTTTTCTCGGTACTCAACGTCACGTGTACCTCAGTACTTTCAGTGAAATATCTCTCCAGTTTAGCAATCTTTTCTTCGATCGCCGAACGTAATCCCTCCGTTATATCTAAATTTTTGCCGCTAATTACTAAATTCATAATGATCAGCTCCTTTGCCCATAATATTCGGGACGGAAACCTGTCTGCCGATGATGTCATACGGAACCTGTCCCGTATGTTTATTATATACCAAATCCATATAATGAGCAACATATATTTTGGATTTATGTAGCTGTTTTTTGCTTTCACGCCAAATTGTCATACAACTCTGCTAATTGTCAAATCGGTGTGTTTTTGCTACAAAAGTCTACATTTTTTGTGGATAATGTGGATAACTTTGTGTACAACTAATAAATATCGCAAAGCCGTCGCTTTATTTGTGGATAACTTTGTGGTTTCTCATACTACATTTGTCTTCGTACCTTTGTTCTGAAACGAGTTGTCACACACCTCGTGTTAGCTCGACAACGCCGTCGAATTATATCTTTTCATACCTTCCACTGGCGCCACAGGGAAGGATAAGACCGTTTGAACTCACTGGAAGACCAATCTCATCTGCAGTCACGGTACCTCCAAATTTTCTCTGGATCGTCAGTTCCATCATATAGGACAACACCGCTGGCTGCAGTCCTGTGGTATATGAATTCACCAGAAAAAACAAGGAATCTGGGGATAGAACTTTTGTACACAGGCGGAGCAGGGGAAATATCTTTTCCTCAATCTTCCAAACCTCTCCTTTCGGTCCCCTTCCATAAGAGGGCGGATCCATAATAATACCATCGTAATGATTTCCCCGACGGATCTCACGTTCCACAAACTTGACACAGTCATCTACCAGGTAACGGATCGGTGCGTCAGCAAGCCCGGAAGCGGCGGCATTTTCTTTTGCCCATGTCACCATTCCCTTGGAGGCATCTACATGTGTCACTGCCGCTCCCGCCTTGGCACACGCCACTGTAGCGCCTCCTGTATAGGCAAATAGATTCAGCACCTTGATCTGCCGTCCAGAATTTTTGATCAATCCCGATGCCCAGTCCCAGTTCACCGCCTGCTCTGGAAACAAGCCGGTATGCTTAAAACTAAAAGGTTTCAAATGAAAGGTCAGATCCCGGTAAGAAATCTTCCACTGCTGCGGAAGATCAATAAACTCCCACTCTCCTCCTCCCTTGCTGCTTCTATGATAGTGGGCATTTTTCTGCTTCCACTGAGGAGCTTCATGAGGTGTATCCCAGATCACCTGGGGATCTGGCCGCACCAGAATATATCCCCCCCACCGCTCCAGTTTTTCTCCCGTCGAAGTGTCGATCACTTCATAATCTTTCCAGCCATCTGCAAGCCACATATTCGTTATTCCTTTCCATAGGAACTGTTAATTTTTTTAACAGTTCCTTAGTATTTTTTCCTTTTTGATCAGAACCGTCCACCTCCGCTGGAGTGGCTGTGTCCGCCGCCCCCGCCTCTGCTGCTGCCACTGCTGCTGGATTTCCTGGTTCTCACATAAGTTGTGTGGGTATAGATATCCCGGCGTCCGATCAGCTCAGAAAAACTCTTATTCATATAAGTCTTCCCGTTTGTGGTCATCTTGCCTCCAGAATTTTTTACCAATATCAGTACTACGATCGTTCCTACCAGAAGACCCAGCCCAAGATGGAACCACCATGCAAGAAAAAAGTAGGGTGTACGCATCTCAAGATCGCTCTGGGTGATAAACTCATCCATCATCTGCGTATACTGGGTCTGGGCATCCCCCGTCCCGCTCTGGGCTTCTTTCACATAGCCCTGCAGTTTTTTTGCCATCCGGTCCGCTTCACTATCCGTAATCTTATACTCTGCCGAACCATACCCGAGTACATAGAGCGACCGGTTATTCCGGCAGACGTTCAACCAGAGAACAATAGTACTTTTATGGGAACTCAGATAAAGAAAAGATTCACTCGCTCTTTCAGGTGCCGACAGCTCGCTGCTGTTCCACTCATTGTTATCGATCACAAACGCCACCACATTGCAATCGTACTCCTCACGCATCTTACGCATTTTTTCCTCAAAAGAAGCAATCTGCTCCTGGGTATAAATGCCAGCAAAATCGTTTACAGCACTCTCCCGCTTAAGACTGTTCCCATTTCCCTCCAAATAGAAGTCTTCCGGCGTTATCGCCGTTGCACCCCTCCCTGATATACAGGGCGCTGCTGATAAAACCAACATTAATATAGCAAATAATATGTAATAACGCTTTTTTTTCATCATCCGATACCACCTCCCAGTAAAAGTATGGTGATCAGACGCAGAATAAGAAATAACCCTCCGCCAACACCAAACAGCCATGCCATCACTTTCGCTTTACTGATAGGCGGTTTACCCACGATCTTTCCCGTATCTCCATTCATGGCAAACACATACTGCCCATCCCGGTAATCATAGTTGATCATCCACACGGGAAGCAGCGCATAATCCGCTTTCTTCTTCAGGATGTTGTAATCCCGGTCCGTGATATGAACCGAAGCATAATTTTTCATCGTGCCCTTTACATATTCGTCCATAAATTTCTCCACCCGTTTCTGAACTCTGGGCATCAGATCATCATCGGTATAATTGTATCCTTCCGCTACATATCCAGGAAGGTACATGGAAGAATAATCTTTGATATCTTCGTAAAAAAAAGGCTCCAGCTTATCCATCAGATCATCCCGCATCCGCTCCGAAGCATCTACCGGAATGCAGTCGTAATCCAAATCTACCTTTCTCCACACCTTATAATGTTTCGTCGCCGTCACATTATAATTTCCGCTGGAATAATGTGACACCCGGGTACAGTCCGCATGAATCTCTCCCTGCCCTGCCATATCATACAGCCAGAAAGGTACATAAATCCCCGCGATATCATCAATACGGTCTGGTGTCATGAAATCATTTGGAGTGATCAACCCCTTCTTACACCATTTTTTAAATGCAGTAATGGCATCTTCTTTGCTCACCCGGAAAGGTATGACTTTTACCGGTGCTCTCTTCCCCTGCATACGGTCAGACAGAATCATGGGCGATCCGCAAAAACTACACTTTGTCGCTGTGGTATCCTCCGTCACCACCAGTTCTGCACCACAATTATCACAACAGTAACTCACAACGGATTCATCAAAGAAATTATCTGATTTTTCCTCATGCACCTCACGGAAATCCCCAGTTTCCTCATCCACGTTTTCCTTGGCAGCCTCTGCTTCATATTCACCGCCATTTTCCTCTGCAAAGTCCTGAATATTCAGACTGTGTCCGCAGAATGCACAGCTGAGCTGACCGCTTTTTGCATCAAACTCCATATTCGCCGCACATTTCGGGCATTTGTACTGTATCATTTTGTATCATCCTCCTCCATTCGTGTACTTTTAGTATATCCTAAGTCAAGCCTGAAGCGCAATTACTTTTTAATAAAAAAACTGCTAAATAAAGTCTAGGACTTTATTTAGCAGTTCTCACCGTGGGTTAGAGGATTCGAACCCCCGACCTTTTGGTCCGTAGCCAAACGCTCTATCCAGCTGAGCTAAACCCACATCTGTGCATGTACTTGCCAACACGCAAAATATATGCTATCACAAACAAATATATTTGTCAATAGTTTTTTCCATTTTTGTCTCTTTTATCCGCTTCATAAGCTCAGCAGCGGGTTCAGATTGGCGCTGTTGAGCTATAAGCTTTATTCATATGGTTTCTCAGATTCTGAAGGATCTTTTTTTCCAGGCGGCTGACCTGCACCTGACTGATTCCGAGGCATTCCGCCACTTCCCGCTGAGGTTTGTCATCGTAATAACGCATTTGGATCAGTTTTTTCTCCTTCTCATTTAGAAGCAGCATCAGCTGATCTACCAGCATTCGGTTCAGAAGCTGTTCATTCCAGTCACTTTTTTCTGGTATCTTATCTTCCAGGGAAACCTCTTTTCCATCAGCAAAGGAAACCGGTTTGTGAATGGATTCCACCTCCAGATTTGCCTCCAGGGCAAGAACGATATCTTCTACAGCAATCTCCGTCGCCGCAGCCAGCTCTTCGATGGAAGGTTCCCTGTCCAGCTGCTGGGAAAGAGAGTCCGCCGCTTTACGGATCTTCCAGCCGTTTTCCTTGATGCTCCGGCTCACCTTGACCATTCCATCGTCCCGGAGAAATCTTTTGATCTCACCGCTGATCATTGGAACAGCATAGGTAGAGAATTTTACATCAAAGCTCATATCAAATTTATCCACAGCTTTGATCAGGCCAATGGCTCCGATCTGGCTGAGTTCCTCCGTGTCATATCCCCTCCCCGCATATCGGCTCACGATACTGTATACCAGCCCCATGTTCTTTTGTATCACCTGGTCTCGTGCCATTTTATCCCCAGAACGTGCTAATTTTATCAGTTCTATGGTTTCCATTGACCAGTCCCTCTCTATGAAAGATTCATTGCGCTATAGATTACTTTTTTCATTTTAATAACTGTTCCCTTCCCTGGTTCTGACTCCACATGAAGCTCGTCCATAAATGCCTCCATAAACGCAAAGCCCATTCCTGATCTGTCCAACTCCGGTTTGGATGTGTACAGCGGTTCCATTGCCTTAGCGATATCACTGATCCCCTCTCCCTCATCAGAAATCTCCAGATATATCGCATTACCCTCGATTTTTCCATATATGGTTACTTTTCCTGGATTTTTCTCGTAACCGTGGATAATTGCATTGGTCACCGCCTCCGAAACAGCGGTCTTTACATCTGCCAGCTCTTCCAGCGTCGGATCCATTCTGGCGATAAAGGCGCTAACCACTGTACGGGCAAAACTTTCATTTTCAGAATAACTGCTAAATTCCAATTTCATTTCATTATATGTATTCATCTTATCCTCCAATTCTGCGATGTTTTGATTTCCTCAAACTCTCTGAATGATCTTATAAAGTCCAGACATAGAAAATATCCGGTCAATACCAGCACCTACTCCAGTCACATAAACATTTCCGCCAAAATACTGTATTTTCCGGTATCTTCCCATGACCATGCCGATCCCGGAACTATCCATAAACGTCATTCCCTCAAAATCAAATACAATGTTTTTTACGTTTCCTTTCTCAATCAGAACATCGATGGTCCTGCTGATCTGAGCCGCTGTATGGTGGTCCAGATCCTCGCTGATGTGCAGGATCAAGCTGGCACCATTTCTTTCCAGTGAAAAATTATCCATTTTTTTCCTCCCAATTTATATCTATTTCTTTTTCCCATCAAAAAAGAACTACAGAGTGATCCGGATGGCTTGTCCGGCATTTTTCTCCGTAGTCCTTTTTCTTCTTTGTCTCATGTAAATAACATTCTAATTTTAAAGCTTTCATCCAGGAGCAAGCTGACCGTTCATTATGTCAGTCCACACCCAGCTGTCTCAGTCGGGTTTTAGCCTCTGCCGCCCGGCCAGAAGCCTCATCGATCTGGATTACCTTCTCATAATATTCTACTGCTTTTTTCTTTTTGCCTCTCTGATGGTAAACCCGGCCCATAAAATACAACGCATCCAGATTCTCTGCGTCGACAGAAAGTACCTGGTTCAACAGTTTTTCCGCCTCATCATATTTCCCTCTGTTAAACTCTGCTCGTCCCTGTTCAAAAAGATTCTTTACGTCTTCCTGGGTGATCTTCTTGGAAACCATTTTAAACAGTTCCTTCATCTCATCCTTCTCAAAATCTGATTCTTTGTACTGGCTCACTGTACTGGCAGCCAGAAGCCTGTCCCCATCATTATAATACTTGACAGCCAGAAGAAGATTATTACTCAGTTCCAGCCTGGCAGCATTGGCATCTTCTCCCTCATCCAGCTTTTTCTGCAGTTTTGCCACATCCTGCTCCAGTTTTTCTTTCTGCTTCTGCATTGAAGACAACTGGGCTTCCTTCACGGAAAGCTGTTGATTGTTTTCAGCAATGCTGTCAGAATTATTTCCCAGGTTGTTGCCAATAAGGGTTGGGCGAATCAGTACAAAACTGACTACAAGACCAATGATCACTCCGATGATTACATTGATCACTGGCATCCAGTGCCGCTTCTCTTCTTTATAAGCGCCTACAGGCTGCACATTTGCCAGAGGATCCTTTTTGGGCTGCTGACGGTATGCCCTGGCAGATTCCTCCCGGCCCCTGCTGCCATTCTCACTAAATTTATCTCCAATCTCCTGCATGTAACGCAGGGTTGTCGTATTATTATAGTCTATTCGTCTGGCACGTTTGAGGCATTTGGCTGCTTTGGCATATTCTTTGGACTTTATATACAAAAGTGCCAGAAGCTGCAGGGCTCGGACAAATTTTGGATTCAGGCTGACCACCTTTTTCAGCTGGATCACCGCCAGATCTTCATTGCCTCCCTTTGCCGCATTCAGCGCAGAATTATATTTTTTTATCGTCTGATTTACCGCATCCAGCGCTGTCTGGTTTTTTTGGATGACATTGATATAATATTGTGCCCGGTTATCTTCCGGCTGGAGATACCGGCTTAACACCCACTCGCTCAATGCCGCCACAGTCTCCCCCATCTCGTTGTACACAAGTCCCAGAAGATTGCGGGCATTGGTATTGTATTTGTCAAACTGCAGACTTTTTTTCAACACCATGACTGCCCCTGAAAGATCACGCACCTGCGCTTTCTCCAGTCCCATATTGTAGTACGCATTTGATATTCTTCTTACATGATATATGATCGACAGATCCTGTCCACAAAATCTGCAAATTTCCATCTCGTCATTTATGTTTGCATCACATCTTGGACATCTCATTGGAATCCTCCTAATTCTTTATCGTACATCACACCGTTGACCTGGTCTCTGATATCAACTCTCTCACAATATCTGTCACATCCGTAAGATTATTATTATTTACAACATTTTCCACCTGCTCTACATCCAGGCTTGGCTCATATTTTTCAAGTTCTTCCTCAAAATTTATCATCTTCTGACCTCCTTTTAAGCTCATTGGTCATTATCAATCTTCTACACCGGACAAATGCCCTATGAAACATAATACTCATTTTTATTGAAAAAAGCAAGGGGAAAAACGTCTTTTTTGACAAAAGCCATCGCAATTTTTGACAAAACCAAGAGATCACATTTTTAACTCTTTCAGTTTCCGGTAAAATGTAGAGCGGGACGCGATTCCCAGACGCTGCATCGCCTCCGACTCGGATATTTTTTTTGCATGAAACAGGTCAGATATTTTTTGCAGTCTCTCGTATTCGATCTGCAGTGGCCGGCGTCCCCTGTAAGCCCCTCTGCCCTTTGCCCCTTCCACACCTCTGCGGTGTTTAATTGTCTGTAAATTTTTCCCTGCATAATATTGTCTCTGAAGAATTGATAAGACGGCGCTTCTTACATTTTTATCTATTATAATTCTCTCTTTTTCAAATTTTATCACCGCTCCTGCCGCCACCATGCGGAGCAGATGTTCCGTATAAACCGACGGGTTATTGGAGACCGCACCCTGGCTGCTGATAGAAACCTGATCTCCATACTGCAGCTGGCACAGCACGGCATCCAGACCGTTATATTCAAACTCTCTGACCTCATCCCGGAATGGTTCCAGGATCAGATTATCACTGCTGATTTGCTGCGGCACCCGTGTCAGCCATTCCAGCCGGTCATAGGATGCCATGCCCGCCTCCTCCAGAAGTTCCGCCAGATCTTCCCTGTCCTCCGACGGGCTCCTCATTGAAATAAACACCGGCTGACGATTGACCCGGTAATAATGTTTGCGCCGGAGTTCCATGGCGATGCCCGGAATCCCCTGAAACCCTTCTTCTCCCAGTCCATCTACTATATCCCAGCAGGGTGTGATCACATACTGATAACCTGTTTCTGAAAATAACTGATATTCAATTTTTCCCACACAATACTTTTCTCCATAACAGCCCACCGCTTTGATCACACTTTTACTGGTGCTGACCAACTCACCGGACAATGGAGCTGTATGCTCATTCCATGGCTGACTGTTTTTTCGCATATATCCTTCTGACACCCCTTTCCCTGTTCGTTTCACATTCTTTTTTCAAAAGGCTTGAGCAGAAGATTTTTATACCGTTCTTCTAATATCGTTATAAGAAATTTTTTCCGGATTTTGCTGGTAAATGCCACACTTTCTACTAGATAATTTACCGCCGCAAAATCTATTTTCTGAATGATCCTCCACAACGCCCTGTCGCAGTCTCTAAAATAATGACCAGAGATAATATCATAATAAGAATGTGCTTTTCCCTTATATCGGATCTTTGGTACCGGAATATCAAATATCCTGCGTTCCATCTCTTCTTTTGACTCCAGGATTTCCCTGCACTGCTCGTCGGTAACCACGTCTGGAAAAAGGCAGGAATCATTTCCCAGAACAGGCGCGGGAGAGTACAGGCCGCCCTTTTTCAATAATCCCCAGCTGCTTCCGTCCCGCTCCCCATTTGCCACAAAGGCATCAATGACAATCATATCCCAAAAAGTTTTTATTATTACTTTTGCTGCGGACACACCAAGAAACTTTATCAGCACTTCCATGATCTGATCATATTCATACAAAACTACCCTGCCTGTGATATCCAGAAAATATTCCCCCAGCTGGGCAAAGGAGAGGAAGCTCTCCTTTTCCGAAATAAAGTCTTTGCACAGAACCACTTCCTCATCCCGGCACTTTCCAAGCCAGGTATCCTGGGCCGTGACTCCCAGCATGTCAAAGATATGGCTTCCCAGATATTCTGACACATGATCACAAACTGCTCCTCCTGCTGATTTTCTCCGGTATTTTATTATATAGTCCTCACCACTGATCAGGATTCCGCTCTTTTTTCTCCTGCCAGCATAAAAGCGTCTGTTTTTTCGACATCTGGATAATTCCCTCATATTTACATCCCCTGCCCAAGAAAATGCCAGAATCCAACTATGAATTCTGGCATTCTTTGATTCAATTTAATACACTCCATTATATAATGGACAATGATATTACAAAAGCTGGGCAAGACGTTCCTTCACCTGAGCCATCATACTCTGGTATTTTTCCAGCTTCGCCCTCTCCTCTTCTATCTTTTGGGCTGGCGCCTTATTTACAAAGTTGGGATTGCCCAGCATTCCCTCGGAGCGTTTGAGTTCTCCCATAAGTTTTTTCTCTTCTTTCTGAAGACGCTCGATCTCCTTTGCCACATCCACAAGCTCCGCAAAAGGCATATAGATCGTTCCCTTGTCAATCACTACGGATACAGCATCCTGATCGATACCAGATTTATCATTCTGGATCACCACCTCACTGGCAAAACCCAGGGTGGCAAAAAATACCTTATTCGTCTCAAATATTTCTTGAACCGCCGTATCTTCTGTCACAACGATCACTTTTGCCTTTTTGCTCGGGGGAACATTCATCTCACCGCGGACATTGCGGATTCCTTTTACCGCTTCTTTGATGCGCTCTACCGCTTCCATATCTGCAGCAAAGCCAGACGTCGCCTCCGAGCATACCGGCCAGTCAGAAACCATGATGGAAGCCTCGTCATCTTCCATAAGCGTACAGTAGATCTCCTCTGTGATAAAGGGCATATACGGATGGAGAAGTTTCAGCGCATCGATCAGCACATTCTTTAGGGTGTAAAGAGCAGCTGCCTTGGTCTCATCCTCTTCATTATAAAGACGTGGTTTTACCATTTCAATATACCAGTCGCAGAATTCTTCCCAGATAAAGTCATAGATTTTCTGCACAGCAATTCCCAGATCAAAGGTCTCCATCAGTGCGGTGACCTCCTTTACCAGCCGGCTGCATTTGGCAAGGATCCATTTATCCGCCTGAGTAAACTGGGAAGAATCCACTTCTTTATCCGCAAGCCCCTCATTCTGGGCAAAGTTCATCATGATAAAACGCGACGCATTCCATACTTTATTGGCAAAGTTACGGCTTGCTTCCACCCGCTCCCAATAAAAACGCATATCATTCCCCGGGGCGTTTCCTGTCACCAGAGTCAGACGCAGGGCATCCGCACCATATTTGTCAATGACCTCAAGAGGATCGATGCCGTTTCCAAGGGATTTACTCATCTTGCGCCCCTGGGAATCCCTCACCAGACCATGGATCAGCACCGTATCAAAGGGAACCTGCCCCGTCTGCTCAATGCCACTGAACATCATGCGCATAACCCAGAATGGAATGATATCATATCCGGTCACGAGAGTATTGGTAGGATAAAAATATTTCATCTCCTCTGTTTCATCCGGCCATCCCAGCGTGGAAAAGGGCCACAGTGCAGAACTGAACCAGGTATCCAGAGTATCGGGATCCTGCCGCATTTTCTTTCCACATTTTGGACAGAGCGCCTCATTTTCCTTCGTTACTACCAGTTCACCGCAGCTGTCACAATAAAATGCAGGGATCTGATGTCCCCACCAGAGCTGCCGTGATATACACCAGTCACGGATGTTCTCCAGCCAGTGAAAATAAGTTTTATTAAAATGATCGGGAACGAAATGGGTCTCTCCCTTTTTTACAGCCTCGATCGCCGGCCCCGCCAAGGGCTTCATTTTTACAAACCACTGTTTGCTCACCTTAGGCTCTACCGTTGTTCCGCAGCGGTAGCAGGTTCCTACATTGTGGTCGTGGTCTTCCACTTTGACAAGGGCTCCCTCTGCTTCCAGGTCTTTCACGATCTCTTTTCTCGCTTCATAACGGTCCATGCCGGCATATTTTTCATACTCATCCACGATCTTCGCGTCGTCTGTCATCACGTGGATCACAGGAAGATCGTGACGCAGACCAACTTCAAAGTCATTCGGATCGTGTGCCGGCGTGATCTTTACCACTCCGGTTCCAAATTCCATATCCACATAATCATCTGCGATCAGAGGAATCTCACGATGTACAATAGGGAGCACCAGCATTTTCCCTACCATATCTTTATACCGGTCATCTTTCGGATTTACTGCTACTGCAGTATCTCCCAGCAGAGTCTCCGGTCTGGTAGTCGCCAGATTGATATATCCGCTGCCATCGGCAAAAGGATAGCGCAGATGCCAGAAATGGCCTTTCTGGTCTTCGTACTCTACCTCTGCATCCGAGATGGAAGTCAGACAGTGGGGACACCAGTTGATGATACGCTCTCCCCGGTAGATCAGCCCCTTGTCAAACAGTTTTACGAACACTTCCCTCACTGCCTTGTTGCAGCCCTCATCCATGGTAAAGCGCTCCCTGTCCCAGTCGCAGGAAGAACCCATCTTTTTGAGCTGGGATACGATCCGTCCGCCATACTGTTTCTTCCAGTCCCAGGCTCTCTCAAGAAATTTTTCCCTGCCAATGTCTTCCTTGGAAATGCCCTCTTCTCTCATTGATTCCACGATCTTTGCCTCGGTGGCAATGGAAGCGTGGTCCGTCCCCGGAAGCCACAGAGCCTCATAGCCCTGCATTCTCTTAAACCGGATGATGATATCCTGCAGCGTATTATCCAGGGCATGTCCCATGTGAAGCTGCCCCGTGATGTTCGGCGGCGGAATCACGATCGTATATGGCTTTTTATCTGGATTCACCTCTGCATGAAAATATTTTTTGTTCACCCATTTGGTATAGAGACGGTCTTCGATGTCTTTAGGGTTGTAGTTCTTTTCTAATTCTTTTTTCATTTTTACCTTTCCTTTCTTACTTCACCACAAGCGCAGGCTCAAGTACACTGCCTTTTGCGGTCACATCTTCTTCGCCACGTTCCAGGTGCAATTGTAGTTTTACTTAGCGAGGTCTTTTCGAGCTTTGTGAAACTGCGCATCTCGGAACTGCGCCGCGCGCACTCTTCGCCTGCTTCGCAGGCTCATCGTTGAGGCTGGCGCCTCATAGTTCCAAAAGGGAAGACACATTTTCGTGCAAGCACGAATGTGCCTGCCCTTCTGGAACTGCGCGGCTTGTAGCTGACAAAAAAACAGCTTCGGGCTGGTATCAGTCCGAAGCTGTAAGATCTTCCGGTTTATCTGGTACCATCCCATTTATAAGGGCGAGCTGGTTCAGTCTCGCGGTACCACCTTATTTCAAATAAAGAGTTCACTTTATTCCTCATTCTGCTGATAACGGGGCAAACCGTCACTTTCTACTGAGCGCAGCGCCAGAAGCCACGCCGTTCAAAAATCCTGCTCAGAAGCTACCTTCCATCATAAGGCTGCCCGAATGTCTTTCAGCCGATGAACATTCTCTCTTTTGGGTCCTTTATGACGTACTCCTCTTCGTCAAAGCATTTTTTAATATCCATATCCTTTATAATAAATAATATTCTAATACCTGTCAAGTGAAAACTGAAAGTCGTCTAGCTGGCGTGGCAGTGCTGATTTGCCTTCGAGCTAATAAGTAAACTCACTTAAGAGTTGTTCCAGTCTGGCAATCTTTTCCCCGCTCTGGTCCACAAGCTCCTGGGCACGGGCGGCAGCCCCCGCCAGGTGGTTCGTCTTATCTGCGATTTCAGAAACGCCTCCTGCCGACTCTCCCACCGTCTGCCCGATGCGGTCCAGGGATTGGACGATTTCCTCCATCGCCCTGGTCAGATCTTCTACCAGGCTGTGAACCGATGCCATATATTCCTCAAAGGTGGCGGCATCCGAATGATACGCTGCTCCCACCTCACTAAACTGCTGATAATCCCCCATGACGGTTTTTTCCAGAAATTCTGTGGATGTACTGATACAGGAGCCCATATTTTTTACAGCACTTTCTACCTCAAAAACCATCTTTTTTATATCATCTGCTGACACCTGGGTCTGACCCGCAAGGCTTCCGATCTCCGATGCCACCACAGCAAATCCTTTTCCTGCCTCTCCGGCCCTGGCTGCCTCGATGGAAGCATTCAGCGCAAGAAGATTGGTCTGGGAGGAAATATCGCTGATCGCCTGAATCAATTCATGAATCTTATCCACAGCCTTTGCCTGTTGAAGTGCTGACTCCGTATTTGCCCGCAATTCCTCATAAACCTCTTTTGTCCGCTTATTAGCGGTCCTGGTATGATTTTCCAATTCTTCTGCCCGCTGTTTGACTTCTCTGGATATATCACGTCCCTGGACAGATACCTCATTGATCTCCTGGACATTTCCATTTACATTTTCCACATTCCTCAATATGATATCCATCGTCGAAGCAGATTCCTCCATGCCGGCAGCCATCTCTTCCATTGTAGCTGAATTGTCCTGGCAAAGATCATTTGTAGTCTTCATAACCTCATCCAGGGAAATTACGCCTTCTTTTACCACTGCGCAGGAATCGCTAATCTCAGATGTCATGTTTCCAAATTCATCCTGCATCAATTCCACCGCCCTGGACATCCGGCCGATCTCGTCTCTCCGCTGGGAAAGGGACTGTATGCCAGGATCCTTCCTGAGATTCAGTTTGGCGATCTGATCCACCAGGTCTGTGATCCGGCACATCGGCTTAGAAATCCTTCCGCTGATAAACCACCCGCAGATGCAGGAGCAGAGCAGACCGCACAGAAGGAACAGCGCCATGATCTTTAACAAAGATATGGATTTTGCCTGTATATCGGATTCCGGAGCTGTCAATATGTATTTCATGCCATTTGCCAGGGTCAGGTAAGCCATCAATTTATTCTGCCCTTTATACTGATAGGAATTTACCTGATCCTCTTTCCCCGTATCGGCTATGATCTTTTCCACTTCTGGAGCAGTATCCTTTAGGCTGTCTCCCAGCTGATATTCTTTATGGGCTACAATGTTATGATCTGTATCCACTAGACAGGAATAACCATTTTCGTAAATGGAAGCTTCCGAGATCATGTTCTCGATAGTCTCCAGGCTGATATCCATTCCTATGATCCCCACAGATTCATTTTCCATATAAACAGGTACTACATAAGAAATCATACTTACATTGATATTCTGATTCAGATAGGGATTCATCCAGGTCGGTTTTTTATTCTCTACAGGTATATAATACCATCCCACATGCTCCAGATCATCTTTCGCAAATGTACTGAAATCCGTAGGTTCGATACTTTCAAACCCGTCTTTCGTAGATTTTCTGGTTAGGAAAAGCCCGGACGTAGGTTCTGTAAAATCGGGATTGTACCGGATATACGCTGTCAGTGCTCCATCGGTCCTTTCGGCAAAATGTCGCAGCGTATCTTCCAGTCCCTTTGTATACGTCTCCACATATTTCGCATCTGTTTTAAATTTTTGAAAATCGGTAAGATTGCCTACCGAAATATCCGTCAGAGTGTCTACCGACTGCTGGATCTTCGTAAGGATCCCATCAAACTGCGTCTTTCTCTCCTCCGCCCTTGCCAGCATGTAATCTTTGGAGTCGCTGTCTGCCATATCGCTGGAAAACAGGAAACTGAGAATCCCCAGACTCAGTCCCATAATCATTGAGCACACCACAGCGATCGCCGCTATCTTTTTCCTAATTGTGTACATTGTTATCATCTCCTTTGCTCTATTTTTGTATCATGATATTCCTGTTTCTCAATAAGAAGTCCATTCATAAAAACAGCCCTTTTCCTTAAGTTTTGGAAGTGCATATTTTTTCACCTCCGGCACACTGTCTTTCCAGCCCAGAAAATACGCGGTGATCCGGCTGATCTCATTCGTTATCTTGTACTTCAGCATACGTCCTTTCCGGTTATAAGTAGAATACATGATCTCATTTGGAAACTTCTTTTCGATATGCCGGACAAAAGACGCAGTGATCCCGTCAGTCAGCGACCTCTCATACAGATCCCTGGCACCAAAGAGATGGAGGATCTCATGGGCATAAGTAGAAGCCCCTTCCGCCTGTTTTCCATATTTTGAAAACAATGTGGCGCTCTCATAAAAAAATTCAGTGCCCTCTTCTGCATAATGAACCAGTGTGGAACTGGTTCCCGATTTATTCAGATGAAAAAGAAAACCGATGCTGTCTGTCTTATACTGGGAACGCAGCCCGTCCATATCAATGTTCTTTCCCACAAATTTCATAATCTTCTGATACAGCTTATCCTGGCTTCTGATGCTGTCACTAACTTTATTATTTACCCGGAAAGAATAGCTGATATCTTTGTATTTTTCTATGTCTGCCACTAAGGAGACGCTCTTTCCATACTTTTTTGCCTGTCTGCGGATATAAGATACCGCGGAGCGGACTTTTCTGTTTGCTTCTTTTTTTGCTTTTTTGGTCCATTTGCTTACTTTGTCATTCACAAAAATACTGATCAGCACAGACCGCCCCTCCAGCACTCCAGCGCTTCCTGTGGGCAGTTTCTTCCACTCACTTTCTGATATCCTCTCTGGTATTACTTCTGCCCGGACACCCCCCGTCTCCGCAGACAACATGCCGGCAAACAGAACAAACACCAGCAGCAAAGCTGTAAAACTCTTTCTATTCCATAACCTCATTACGCTTCATCCCTTCTTTTAGCCAGCGACTGCCGGCAAGTAAATATTCCCTTTTATTTTACCTTTTTTTCCGTAAAGAGACAACTGTTAACTTTTGAAAATTAAAAAAAACTTGAAAATATAAAATAATCTGTATATAATAGTGAAGTTGAAAAGAGTTTTATGCATATATTTACACTTAGGAGGTTCACCATGGAATATTATAGTCAGCAGAGCAAGGAAGATCTGCTTGCACTGAAATCAGAATTGGAAGCAAAATTTGAGGAAAAAAAGGCATGCGGCCTTCAGCTGGATATGTCAAGAGGAAAACCGAGTACTTCCCAGCTGGATATATCTCTGGGACTTCTGGATGTCCTTACCTCAAAATCCGGTTTTCTGGCAAGCGACGGCTTAGACTGTCGCAACTACGGTGGTCTTGACGGAATCCCGGAAGCAAAACAGCTTATGGCAGAGATGATGGGAACGGCTCCAGAACATGTCATTGTTTTTGGAAATGCCAGCCTGTCTATTATGTATGATTCGATATCGAGATCCTATACCCACGGTGTTCTTGGAAACACTCCCTGGTGTAAACTAGATAAAATTAAATTCCTGTGTCCGGTACCCGGCTACGACAGGCACTTTGCCATCACCGAACGCTTTGGCATCGAGATGATTAACATTCCGATGACACAGGATGGTCCTGATATGGATCTGGTGGAAGAACTTGTAAACAATGACGAAACTGTGAAAGGGATCTGGTGTGTCCCTAAATACTCCAATCCCCAGGGCATCAACTACAGCGATGACACCGTCAGACGTTTTGCCAGTCTGAAACCAGCAGCGAAAGATTTCCGTATCTACTGGGACAACGCCTATGTGATCCATCATCTCTATGAGGACCACCAGGCAGAACTATTAGATATCATCAGTGAATGTGAAAAGGCGGGCAATCCCGATATCGTATACGAGTTTGCCTCCACTTCCAAAGTAAGCTTTTCCGGCGCCGGCATCGCCGCTCTTGCCGCCTCAAAAGCAAATCTGGACGACATAAAAAAGCAGCTGACGATTCAGACCATCGGCTACGACAAAATAAACCAGTTAAGACATGTAACTTATTTTAAAAACTTAGAAGGGCTCAAACAGCATATGAAAAAACATGCCAACGAGATGAGGCCAAAATTCGAGGCTGTTTTGGATGTCCTTGAAGAAGAACTGGCAGATACAGGCATAGCCAGCTGGGAAAAACCCTATGGAGGCTATTTTATCTCTTTTGAAGCCATGGAAGGCTGTGCGAAGAAGATCGTTGCCAAATGCAAAGAGGCAGGTGTGACCCTGACCGGCGCTGGTGCTACCTATCCATATGGCAAAGATCCAAAAGACAGCAATATCCGTCTCGCCCCTTCCTTCCCAAATTTGCAAGAACTGGCTCAGGCAACAGATCTGTTCGTGCTCTGTGTAAAACTGGTGAGTATAGAGAAAATACTGGAAAATAAATGATGAGAAACACATTTTGCAAACAGATATCATGATAATTCAAACAGGGATCTGGTCGATGTACCAGATCCCTGTTTATATATTCTTTTATTAATTTCTGAGTATAATCAGCCCTGTCATCTCTATGCCAAAGCAGCTGTAATGATCGCCATGGAATATACCTCACTGGCATTGCAGCCTCTGGACAGGTCATTGATCGGTGCATTTAATCCAAGAAGGATCGGACCATATGCCTCAAAGTTTCCAAGTCTCTGGGCGATCTTGTAACCGATATTACCGGCGCTGATATCCGGGAAAATAAAGGTATTGGCATGTCCTGCCACCTCTGACTCCGGACATTTGGTACGGGCAACCCGCGGGGAAACCGCCGCATCAAACTGAAGCTCTCCCTCGATCGGCAGATTGGGCGCCGCTTTCTTTGTCTTTTCCGCCGCATTTCTCATCTTGTCCACATCTTCACCTGCGCCGGACCCCAGAGTGGAGTAGCTCAGGAATGCCAGTTGGGGATCGATGCCGAATATTCTCGCACACTCTGCGGATTCCAGCGCAATCTCTACCAGTTCATCCTCTGTGGGCTTAATGTTGATGGCACAGTCGCTCATGGCAAGCACTTCATTTTCACCGGTCGCCGATGGACGAACCAGAATAAAACAAGATGAAACGATGGAGTTCTGTGGTTTGGTCTTAATGATCTGCAGCGCCGGGCGCACCGTATCTGCTGTAGAATACGTAGCACCTCCGAGAAGAGCATCCGCCTTTCCCATCTTCACCAGCATCGTTCCAAAATAATTCGCCTGGGATAAGATATCCCGTGCCCTTTCCTCTGTCATACCTTTATTTTTACGAA
Source organism: uncultured Roseburia sp. (assembly GCA_947246475.1). GTDB lineage: Bacteria > Bacillota > Clostridia > Lachnospirales > Lachnospiraceae > Eubacterium_F. The sequence continues at coordinate 3,899 of CAMXSH010000018.1, read as the reverse complement.
TTTCACAGAGAAGCTCCACCATCTCGTCCATCTCGTCATAATTTAAAGGATCAACGATCTCAGCTCCGCGGATATTGAAACCACTTTCCTCTGCTGCCACCGCAATCTCCTTCGGATCCCCTACAAGAACCGGCGAAAGAAAGGTACTGGCAAGCAGACGGGAGGATGCCTCCAGGATACGTGGATCGCTTCCCTCTGTAAATACGATCTTCTTTGGATTTTTTTTCAAAATGTCAATCAGCTGACCAAACATATATATAGCCTCCTAAAGTTATTATGAAAAGCAACTGCATTAGGAAACAATTGCCATCCACTATCTATCATAACAACTTTTACCCAAAAAACAAGTCCCAATTTATCTTTTATCAATTATTTTTCTCACTCCGCAGTCCCCGGAGGGCATTTGTGAGCTTGATTGGATTGCCATAACGCAGTGTGGAGTTACGGAAGATCTTCGCTCCCACAAATCCCATGGCCACCACAGAGGCATATAAGATCACAGCAGAAACCACGATCTCCCATGTAGCTACAGTTCCCATCGCGATACGGATAAACATGGCGCTGTAGGAGCTTACCGGAAGATAGGAAAGGATGCGGATCACAATGCCATCCGGCTCCTGCATCTGAAACAGCACAAGGAAATATATAACCATAACAAGCATTTGGGCGGTTCCGGCGCTCTTGTTGAGGTCCTCAATCTTAGATACCAGCGCCCCCAGCGCCCCATACATAAATGCATAGATCAAAAATCCACCCAGTCCAAATACCGCGAAAGTCACAAGCACTTCTGCCGGAATATCAAAGAACATATCCAGCATCCCGTCGAGACTGTCTTCATTGAACTTATAACTGCCCAGTATACTCGCAAAGATCAGCCCCATCTGAAAAATTATTGCCGTGGCGGCGGCAAACACCTTGCCGAACAACAGACTGGAGGAACTGGTGCTGGTGACCAGGATCTCCACGGTACGGTTGCTTTTTTCATTTGCCACGCTGGTAGCGATCATCATACCATACATGACGATGATCATGAAGACGAGGATCACAAGAGCATAGCTGTACCAGTAGTTTTGTCCGGAATCCTTGCCCAGTATCTTTTCATTGCAGACAATGTTCCCCGCATCCAGTTTCATCAGTTCTTCATAATTTACATTCTGATCCTGACAGTATTTCATCTTCGCCGACGTGCTCATCAGCTCTTTGAATAACTCCCCGGCAGAATCAGAAAGAGATTTGTTAAATACGTAATAATCAAACTCTGTGGCGCTTTTAACGACAAAACCGATCTCCGCTTTCTCCGTCTTCACTGCCTCCTGAACCTGTTCATCATCCTCCATCCTCCGAATCTCTGCCTTTCCATAAGAAAGGATCAGATCATCCTGGATCATCCCCTGGGGATCACAGATCGCAATGGTTTGTGACATTTCATTTTCTCCACCGTCAGAACCATCTCCGCTGGACAATCTGTCGATGATCCCTGGTATACTCATCGCCACGATTGCTGCCAAACAGATTATCACAGTGGAGATTACAAAGGATTTGCTCTTGAAATAATTTCCTAATTCAAAACAATATACATTAAATAATTTTTTCATAATCAGTCCTTCCCCCCTTCTTCCTGCGTATCTTCTGGAACTTCGTCCCCCACGCAGGATACAAAAATATCATTGAGGGACGGTTCATAAGAACCATACTGATCGATGTCTATCCCCTCTTCTTTCATGCGTTCCAATATGTTCCACTGGCTGGCGCCTTCGTTTAGGCGAAGAATCAGATTATGCTTGCCGCGGCTCTCCACCTCCAGCACATCCGACAGCTTTTCCCTGCACAGCCGCTCCAGCTCTTCCAGGGAAAAATTCAAGGCAGACAGAATCTTTCTGCCTTTTCCATACACATCCTTGATCTCATCAAGACTTCCCGCCAATACAATCTCACCTTGATTGACAATGGCGATATCCTCACAAAATTCTTCTACATAGCTCATCTGATGACTGGAAAAGATAACAATCTTTCCCTCTGAGATCAGTTCCCGGATCACATCCTTTAAAATCTGGGAATTTACTGGATCAAGCCCCGAAAATGGTTCATCCAGTACCACGATATCCGGATCGCACACAAGGGTGGCTGCCAGCTGGACCTTCTGCTGATTTCCTTTGGACAAGGTATCCAGCTTGCGTTTTTCATATTCACTGACCTTTAGACGAGACAGCCATTTCTGGGCGTTTTTTACCGCTGAAGCCCGGTCGAGTCCCCGAAGCTTTGCAAAATATACCATCTGCTCGATCACCGTTTTTTTCGGATACATTCCTCTCTCCTCTGGCAGATATCCCACCTGGTTTCTGGCAGGGTCAAAAGGCGTACCATCCAGAAGCACCTCTCCTTCATCTGCCCGGAAAATATCCATAATGATCCGAATTGTCGTCGTCTTTCCTGCACCATTTCTTCCCAAAAGTCCCAGAGCTCTCCCGCTCACTACGGAAAAACCGATCCCTTTCAGGACTTCTTTTCCCTCAAACTTTTTCCGAATTTCTTTTACTTCCAGTTTCATCTTCTTCCTCCCGCTCTTTTCTGTCAGCGTTTCATGCTTCGGAGCATTTCCTTATCCTCCCTGCTGACACGAAGTGATTCTATCATTTTTTGTACACTCTTATTATACGTGAAATCATCCAAATTGCAAGAGGCGAGATATTCCAATGTAATATCCCGATATTTTACATAACAAATAGAAATACCCCACGCCACCGCCATTTTTACATAATACCCTTTGTGCCGAATACCATCGTAAATTTTTAACACATTGTTAATATATTCATCCGTCACAAAATACTGCATAAGGATGACGACAGCAAACCGCACCTCATATTCCTGCTGCGATTCCAGGTATGGCAGGATGAATTGATACATCCTCTCCCGGTTGTTTTTTACGTCTTTCAGGTCCCCGCAGACGATATCACACACCGCCCAGTTATTGATGGAAGGGATAAACTTCTCCACATATTCCAGCTTTTCCTCAAAATCACACTTCGCCAGGGCACATACCATACCACAGAGCATATTGAGTTCATAGACGGATGAATCTTTCGTCAGCTCCACGAAGCCACGCCAGTCCTCTTTTGCCAGCTGTCTGGCAAATTTCCGCAGAGCCGGAACCCGCACCCCATAAAAAATCGTCTCCACCCTGGGAATCAGCCTGCCGTGAAATTCCCGGTATTTTTCATCCGCCATTTCCCGCAGATGAATATCTACTTTTTTTAAATCCTCCCTGGTAAATCCCATTTGTCTCCTCCTTCACATAACAAACGCCGGTCCGACGTTGCGAACCGGCTTAATGGCACTAATCCAGCTCCACCGCGCCGGTGTAGAGCTGATAATATCTTCCTTTCATATCCAGCAGCTGTTTATGGGTTCCCCGTTCTATGATCTCTCCCTGTTCCAGCACCATAATGCAGTCGGCATTCCGCACCGTGGAGAGCCGGTGGGCGATTACAAAAGTGGTGCGGTCCTTCATCAGACGTTCCATGCCGTGGTCAATGTGCATCTCCGTCCTGGTATCCACCGAGCTGGTGGCCTCATCCAGCACAAGGATCGGCGCCTTAGACACCGCGGCCCTGGCAATATTCAGAAGCTGCCTCTGCCCCTGGCTGAGATTGATCCCATCCCCTTCTAGCATCGTATCGTATCCGTCCTCCAGCCTCATTATGAAAGAATGGGCGCTGGCAGTTCTGGCTGCCTGCTCTACTTCCTCATCTGTGGCATCCGGGCGTCCATAGCGGATATTTTCCCGCACCGTTCCGGTAAAAAGATGGGTATCCTGGAGCACCATGGCGATATGGCTCCGCAGGCTCTTTCTCTCATAATCCTTAATGTCCCTGCCATCGATGGTGATCTTTCCCTCCTGA